>JBIKYJ010000009.1:0-16393 GCA_044355315.1 Alphaproteobacteria bacterium
TCGTAAATTAACAGGATCCGTCTCCAAAACTAATTGTATGGTTATTTTTATTAACCAAATTCGTCAAAAAATTGGTGGTCTGTCCTTTGGTCCGAACGAAACCACAACGGGTGGAAATGCTTTGAAATTTTATGCCTCTATTCGTATTGATATTCGTCGCATTGGATCCATCAAGGATAAAGAGAATATTATTGGTAACCAAACAAAAGTGAAAATTGTAAAAAATAAATTAGCCCCACCATTTAAAGTTGTTGAATTTGACATTATGTACGGAGAGGGTATTTCAAAAACTGGGGAAATTATTGATTTAGGCGTGAAAGCATCGTTGGTTGATAAGGCTGGTTCATGGTATTCCTACAAAGGACAGCGGATCGCCCAAGGCCGTGAGGCAGCACGTCAATTTTTAAAAGACACCCCATCAATTGCTTTAGAAATCGAAGAAGCTATCAAAAAAAATGAAGGGATTGTTGCCGAGTCAATGATGATTCAAGAAGATCAATCTTTACCAGAATAAATATGGCAAAATTGTTTTGAAATGTTGGGTGATGTAGAGTTATCTCCTCCTGTTTTGGCTAAAACTGTATCAGTTGATGATATGCATAAATGTTATAATATACATATTGACTTTTTTAAATTGATATGCTAATTTAATGATATGATGGTAATAACATCATCATGTATAACATTTTTAACATAAAGGGGAATTTTTATGTCTTTAAAATACAACAAACGATTGGCATTAATACTGAGTGTATCTAGCATATTCATGTCATCTGAAGGATTTAGCATGGAACAAAATAATAATATTTTTGAGGATCTTGTTCCTTATACTGAACAACACCAGATTCCTTATACTGAACAACACCAGACAGCTGCTAACATGATACTGGATCCAGGGAGAACAGAACAGGGACTCAGGTATCTTAATGAGAACAAAAAAGATATGGGTATGGATAGTGATATAGGATGCCGTGCGCTCACATTATGTATAGCACCAGGTCTTGCTGATCTGTTATGTGGAGAAACAAAAGAAAAGAGAGAACTTGGATCTCATATCTACAATCACACAAAAATATATCTTAACAACGACATGTTTACAATACCTTTTAAAAAATATTTTAAAGAACGTTCTGAAAATACGATTAGCCACTCTCATAACTTAAATAGCTTTTTATCCCAAATTGAATTGTCTGAGATTTTTCTTAAAGTTGAAGGTAGTATTTCTTATGAACATTTTTTAGCAACGCCAGAAGAAATTCGTTTTAACACCCCATCGGATCAAAAAGAAAGATATATCCTCTATCGATATCAAGAATAGACTGGATTGTAGGACTACAACGGATTAATTTTCTTTTACATTTAGACACTCAACAAAATCCTTTTGCACAGATAGAAAATCAAAAAAGTCAAGAAAATTAAAAAAATAAATGATAAGGAATGCCTGAAAAAGCATTCCTTTTACGGTTTAAAATATACAATTGACCTTTTATACAATGCGAACAAATAATGTCTTTTTTTATGTCAACTTTATTATTTTTTCCACATTTTAATAAATTTCAAAAGAGATCTTCTGTCATATCCTTTGGCAAAAATCAAAATTTTTCTTTGATTGTTTTAGATGGTATCATCTAAAAATTCTTTTGTTTAAAATGAAAATTTTAGTCATTGTCTGCAAATATTTAATTGGTTCCAAAGCTGTGATAAAATTTTAAAAATATCAATGACTTAAAATATGCATGCTTAATTTATTTGATGTAAACGGTCTTGTTTTTTTTGATGAAAAGTTCATCAGAATGCGTCACTTTTTAGGAGATTATTTTTATAATGAGATTCAAGATATCCTTGTCAAAATGAACTCTGCATGGCGCTTGATTCAAATCGAAGCCCCCTTATTAATGCCAAGAGAACTTGTCAATCAAAATTATACGGATGATGATATTTTTGTCCAAGGATTTGCAAATGGAGACACGCCATTGGTATTACGTCCTGAAACAACTCCTGGATCTTACAAATATGCATCCTATGTTATGAAAAATCATAGCGGTATTAAACCACCATTTGTGGTATGGCAAATTGGTAAAAGTTTCAGAAGAGAACAAGATCAAGTAACGAAAAACATGCGCCTTAAGGAATTTTATCAACAAGAATTTCAATGTATTTACACCCAAGACAGCGCTAATGATTATTATGAAAATATATTACCTTTGGTTGAGACTATGTTTCGCGGTATTATGCCACTTGAAACACGTTTAATCCCAAGCGATCGCTTACCGGCGTACAGTTTAAAAACAATGGATGTGGAGGTGTGGAACGGAGATAAGTGGATGGAAATTTGCTCCATCAGCAAACGCATTGATTTTCCTTGCAAAGCACAATTCCAAGGGAAATCTGGTGTCATAGAAAAAGATGTTTTTGTTTTAGAGATTGCCATTGGGTTGGATCGCTGCGTTTATAATTTTTTTAAAAAACAAGATGCTTTGGATCATACTCCTACAGATTAACTTATCAATGGGAGATTAAAGTAATGACGATTATTGATGATATATGTATTGATCCTTTGTTAAAGGCATTCCAAAAATTCGAACGTTTCCGACGTCACGATCACAGTGAACAAGAAAAAGCAGGTACAATCCAGGCCTTTGAATATTGTTTTGAATTATCATGGAAAATCATGAAAAAATTATTAGAACAACGGGGGAGAGTTCCAAATTCTCCACGGGAAACATTTCGCATGGCTGCCCTTGAAAATTTTATTGATGACCCGGAAATTTGGTTTGATTTTTTAAAAAAAAGAAATCTGACCGTCCACACCTATAATGAACATGATGCAAACATAGTGATTGATATTTGTCCATCGTTTTCTAAGGAAATTAAAAAATTTTTAACGTCTATTGGTGTATCCCTTGATATTGATTGATTCCAAACATTTATTAATTGTCAAAGACATTTTATCTCGCCGTGACTACAGTTTTTTTGCTTTTGGATCACGGGTTCAAGGACATCCTAAAAAATTTTCAGATTTAGATTTACTTTATTATGAAAAAATTGATTCTGCGATTTTGTCAAAATTAGAAGAAGATTTTGAAGAATCAGACCTTCCCTTTCAAATAGATTTAGTGTCCTATCATGAATGTGATCCCAATTTTCAACAATTACTATCCAATCATATTGTATGCCTTCAATCTTCATCAGATTTACGGCTCATTGAAAACAATCATCTCAAACATTTTATGTATCAACCCAAAACTCTTGGCTATCCCATTGATTGCATTCACGGAATAACAGTGATCAATTGTGGCCTTGGGACTAGTATGTTGAACATTGCCTATGGTGCCCCAAGCATCCATGATCTAAGTCATGTGATTACGGACATCAAAGGTATATTTGGTTCTCAACCATTTGCATGGTGGATACCACCAAGTGAGCGCCATCCAATAATATCCTATGCAATGATGGAGCATGGATTTCAAAAAGACGTAACAGAGCATGCGATGATATGTCGTATACCGAATTTATTGGGCGATCCTATTCAATCAGACTTGAGCATCCAACAAGTCATTAACATGGATATGTTAGATCAATTTATGAATGTTTTAAAAGTCTATGATCCACTAGCCATTAATTTTTTCAAAAATATTGATGAGAATACATTATTAAACAGCCAAGAGAAATTATTTATTGGTAATCACCATGATATCACCGCAACGATTGCCATGTTATTAGAATCAGATCACAGTTGTTCTATCTTTACACTCATGACACGAAAAGACATGCAACACAAAGGATATGAAACAGCTATGATGCATTTTTTAATGAATGTGGCTGGGCATCATCGATTTGTCACGTTATCGGCGTCGAGTGATTCTGGATATGGCATTTACGAGCGACTTGGATTTTTGAAGATATCAGAATTTGATTGTTTTGAGTATGGGTAACCAATTCAGATTTTTCAAAATGAGGGGCGTGTGTTTGAAATATGATAAAATTTTAAAAATATCAATGATTTAAGATATACATGCTTAATTTATTTGACGTAAACGGTCTTGTTTTTAAGGATTAATCAATGAATAAGATGATTTTTTTATTAATGATTGGTTATGGTGCATCCAGCACCTTGTTACCAATGCAAGAACCTGAGATAACAATTGACCCTTCAAATATAGAAAAATCTTTTACACCTTCTTTTGAAGAAACTAATGTTCAGATCAAAATTTTACAACATCCCCAAAAAAAGTCCCCTCATAGAAAAAAAATTCACGACTGTATGCCCAAAAAATATAAAAATAATATCACTATTCATCAATCATCATCCTCCATAGGTATCTTAGTAATAGGTATCTTAGTAATGGATACCCCAATTCCTCTTTTTAAACCTGGAAAGGTTGAATTGAATGGTCATTTCTTGAATATTTTAAAAAATATATACCCACACATAAAATCATCAGTAACTATTCACGTCCATAGCGACGCATCAGGTTCACACCCTGCCCGAAATAAAGAATTGAGCCAAAAACGTGCTCAGTGGATTGCAGATCAATTTAAAAAACTGGGACTTGTTTCAAAAAAAATTGTTGGTATCAAGGGACATGGTTCTCAATTTTTAAAAAATAAAAAACACCCTTTATCTTTACAAAACAGACGTGTTTTTTTTAAAATTTCTTAAACATAGAAAACTTTTCAAATTTGTTTAATTCACCTTCATCATGGTAAAATTCATTAAAAAATATCATTCTTTAATAATGATCATTTTAGTGTTATCTTTTTTGTTGGGAAGCATCCCTTTTGGTTTTTTATTAATGAAGATGTCTACAAAAACTGATGTCAGAACTATAGGATCTGGCAACATTGGTGCTACAAATGTGATGCGAAGTGGTCATTCTTCTTTAGCAGTTATAACATTATTATGTGACAGTGTTAAAGGATCTATAGCTGTTCTACTGGGGACAGATGATATGACTGTTTATTGTGGAATTTTGAGTATACTTGGACATATATTTTCTCCATGGTTAAAAGGAAAGGGCGGTAAAGGTATTGCAACGGCTTTGGGGGTGTATTTTGCGTTTTCTTGGAAAGTTGCTGTCTTGTGTCTCATCACTTGGGGTGTGTTTTTTAAAATATTTAAAAAGTCATCAATCAGTGGATTGTTATCCATGGCCTTTGCACCTGTTTGGGCTTTTTTATTTTTAGGAGAGTCTATTTATATATCAGCCATGGTGGGGATTTTTTGGCTGTGTCTTTGGACTCACCGTGATAATTTAAGACGATTGATACACAAAAAGGAATTAGACATATCATGATTACAACAATTCCAACAAAAATTGTTGGACCTATTAAAATGACAGGCGATGTTCAAGGTAACATTATGGTGCCTCTTGCAACATATGAAACACCATTATGGCCTTCTGTTCAAAGGGGAGCCCATTTATCACAGTGCTCGGATGGCATTTTTATAAAAATACTTAAATCTACAATGAGTCGTTCTTTACTGATGGAGGCAAAAGATTTAGCATCCACGGTCTCAATTCAATCATCAATTCAAAATACACCTGCCACTGTTTTTCAAGAAGTGGTAGCATCTACTACATCCTATGGTATATTTCAAAGTATTGATATGAAAGTTTTAGGACCTCTTTTGTTTATCAGGGTCTCTATTGATCCCAAAGAAGCCTCTGGACACAATATGGTCACCAAAGCAGCCCAAGCTATTGGTGATTTTTTATGTTCCAATTATTCGTTAAAATTTAACAGCGTATCTGGAAACATGTGTTGTGATAAAAAAGTGAGTGCAATTAATGCAATTCAAGGGCGTGGACATCACGTGGTGGCAGAAATGATCGTGCCCAAGGAATTATGCGAAAAAAAATTGAGATGTACGGCACAACAATTGCAAAAAATCATTTATCAGAAAAATTGGATTGGGTCAGGGATGGCTGGTAGTTTAATGAGTGCAAATGCTCATTTTTCCAATATGTTATTGGCCTTTTATTTGGCAACCGGTCAAGATGCCGCTAATATCATAGAAGGATCTCAAGGAATGACTTACGGGTATTTGAATTCTGATGACGATTTTGTATTTTCGGTCACTATGCCAAATTTAATTATTGGCTCTATTGGTAATGGAAAACATCATGATTTTGTGAAAGAGCGCCTAAACAGCATGGGGTGCGAAGGTGACGGCGCATCAAAACGATTGGCCGGGATTGCGGCTGCTACTAGTTTATGTGGAGAATTATCGTTATTAGCAGCGCTGTGTGATCATAAAGAATTAGTAGAATCTCATATGAGATTGGAACGTTTACATCAAAAACAGGTGAATCATGACGGGTATTGATCAACTGTCATTTTATGTACCATCCTATGCTCTTCCACTTAAATTGATGGAAGAACAACGCAACTTGCCAAATGGTCGTTTTTTCCACGATTTAGGGCAGCGTCAAATGGCTGTTGCTCCTCCTTGCGAAGATATTATTACGATGGGTGTTAGTGCCGCTACACGTTTTAATCAATGTGATTTAGATAAAATCGGTTTTGTATTATTTGCAACCGAAACAAGTGTAGATCAATCCAAAGCAGCCAGTATTTATATTCATCATTTTTTAAACCTGAAACCCCATGCACGTGTATTAGAAGTCAAACAGGCATGTTATGGAGCCACAGGCGCTCTTCAGTTAGCATTAGATTTCGTTAAAAATCATCCTGAACAAAAAGTGTTGATTATTGCCAGTGACATCGCAAAGTATGAAATTGGATCGCTGGGTGAGCCAACCCAAGGAGCGGGTGCTGTTGCCATGCTCATATCAAACAAGCCAAGACTGTTGATTATCCACCCTAACAGTAGTGGTATTTATACAGATCACGTTATGGATTTTTGGCGCCCCAATTATTTAGATTATGCGGTTGTATCCAGCCAATACTCCGTAAAAAAATACATGGAAGTTTTAGAGTTGTGTTTTCAAGATTTTCAAACAAAAACCAATGTTAGTATTGATGAAATCGATTATTTTTGCTACCATACTCCGTTCAGTCGCATGGCCGAGCGCGTTCATCAAAGATTTTTAAAAAATAAAAGAGAAAAAAACATCCCGTCTATGGAATTTTCATTAACTTATAACCGTTTGATTGGTAATGCCTACACAGCTTCACTATACATTAGTTTGTGTTCTTTACTAGAAAATTCCAATGTTGAAGAGGGACAAAAAATTGGTTTATTTAGTTATGGATCTGGATGTGTTGCCGAATATTTTTACGGAGAAGTTCAAACTGGTTTTTTAAACCATTTATTTAAATCTGAGCATTCTCAAATGTTAAAAGACATCATAACTATTGATATAAAAAATTATTTGGATTTTTATCAAATGCACACACCACCACGCTCTGGATCTTTGTTATTAAATCATCAGTTGAAGACAGGAACATTAAAATTTTTAGGATTCGATCGTCACAGCAGAATTTATCAAAAAAACTAAATATAATAAAAAATTTATTTATCACGATCTATTTACTGTTTTATGATTCATAAATTCCTAGACATATTTAAGGATTTTTTTTAAAATACCATCAAGAATTAATCTTGACGGTATGAATTTAAATTAATGGTTGTTTTAAATAACCATTCCCAAAGCTTTTGCATAAATTTCTAAAAGTTCTTGCTGTTCCACCAGCTCTTCTTTTTTCATCTTACGCATGGTCAATATTTTTCGCATAATCTTCACATCAAAACCATCATTTTTAGCCTGGGAAAATGTTTCTTTGACATGTTCTTGAAGTTCTGATTTTTCCTCTTCAAGTTTTTCAATTTTTTCAATATATTGACGGAGGTGGCTTGAGCTTACCCCCAATTCCGATTCTAATTCATCGAGGTCGGTGGCGTTCATGCCGATGCACCTTCTTCGGTGTCAGTCGACACGTCAGTTAAGGTTACAGAACCTACTTTTTTATCGACCAGCTCAATAATAGCCATAGGAGCGTAATCACCATAACGGAAGCCTGCTTTAATAATTCTTGTATAACCACCAGGCCTTGCATTAAAACGTGGTGCAATATCTGTGATGAGTTTTTTTGCAATATCATCACTTCTCAGTCTTGATGCACACAAACGTCTTGCGTGGAGGTCTCCTTTTTTGGCAAGTGTCACAAGTTTTTCAACATAGGGTCTTAAAACTTTTGCCTTTGGTAGTGTTGTTCGAATTTGCTCGTGTTGTAATAATGCTTTGGCTAAGTTTTGAAGTAAAGCTTGGCGATGGCTACTGGTACGATTTAATTTTTTACCAGCGTAACGATGTCTCATAGTTATTCTCCTTTAAGAATCTAATAAAGTTTTAGATAATTCATCAATGTTGCTTGGCGGCCAACCTGGAACGTTCATTCCAAGAACTAAACCGATATGAGCTAAAGCTTCTTTGATTTCATTTAATGATTTTTTACCAAAGTTAGGGATATACATTAAATCATTTTCTGTTTTTTGAACAAGATCACCAATATAAGAAATACCCAATTCTTTTAAACAATTTGATGCTCGAACATTGAGCTCTAATTCCTCAACACGGCGTAACATATTTGGACTGAAAGCGACATCCGATTGAGAATCACGTTTAGATCTGACATCAAAATCAGAAATACCAACGAACTCTTGGACCTGGTCTTGGATAATACTCGCCGCATAATTTAAGGCTTCATCTGGTTTTAAAGATCCATTTGTCTCTACTAATAAAATTAATTTATCATAGTCGCTACGTTGTCCAACACGAGCTGGCTCAACTTTTGATACAACACGACGTACAGGGGAAAAAATAGAATCAATAGGAATCAAACCAATAGGACGTTCTTCATAATCATGATCTTGTGCTTGAACGTAGCCACGTCCAACCTCAACCGTCATTTCCATGTTAAAAGAAGCTCCTTCATCCAACGTACAAATGACATAATTGGGGTCCAACACATCAACACCAGAAGGACAATCAATATCTTGAGCGAGTAACGGCCCAGGACGTTGACTTGATAATTTGATTTTCTTAGGTAAATCAGAATGCATGCGAAGAGATAAATTCTTCAAATTTAAGATAATCTCAGACACATCTTCTTTGACACCCACAACTGTTGCGTATTCATGGACAACGCCATCAATTTTAATGGAAGTAATGGCGGCACCCGGAATAGATGACAACATAATACGACGCAAAGCCGTTCCAAGAGTTACACCCATGCCTCTTTCTAAAGGTTCGATGATGACTTCGGCTTCTCTCATGTTTTGCGTTAAGTAATTTGTGTGAATACGAGATGGTTTGATTAAAGATTTTGTAATGCTCACGGTTATTTCTCTCTATAAAAATTAGACACGACGACGTTTTGGAGGGCGACAACCATTGTGTGGAATGGGAGTCACATCTTTAATAAAGGTAATAGATAATCCTGCAGCATGAAGAGCTCTCAAAGCTGTTTCACGACCAGACCCCGGACCTTTCACAAAAACACCAATCGTTTTCAAACCATGTTCCATGGCTTTTTTAGCTGCTTCTTCTGCAGCAATTTGTGCAGCGTACGGTGTTGATTTCCTAGAACCTTTGAAACCATTTGCACCAGACGTTGACCAGGATAAAACATTACCGTAATCATCAGTGATGGTGACAATGGTATTATTGAATGTAGCCTTGATCATTGCTTTTCCAGATACAATATTTTTACGTTCTTTTTTCTTAATACGAGCTGTTCCTTTTTGAACCATTATGATCTCCTTTTATTTAGTAACTTTCTTTTTGCCAGCAATAGGAACAGCTTTCCCTTTGCGTGTTCTGGCATTGGTATGGGTTCTTTGACCACGAACAGGAAGACCTTTCCTGTGACGAAGACCACGATAACAACCAAGATCAGTTAATCTCTTGATATTCATGCTGATCTCACGACGTAAATCCCCCTCAACCTTACAATGGGCATCAATAACCTCACGAATTTTTAAAATTTCTTGATCAGTTAATTGATGAATCCTTTTATGAGGATCAATTCCTGTATGTTTCAAAATATCATCAGCAACCTTGGGGCCAACGCCAAAAATTGAACGAAGCCCTATAAATATTTTTTTTTGTGTAGGAATGTTTACACCTGCTATACGCGCCACTTTTTTCTCCTTTAATTTTTTGTAAGAGCTATAAAACTTTGCAGCTCTATTGTTACGTTTTCAATGGGTTGATTCGATTGCACAACAACCAATCTACCCTGCTGTTTGTAGTATTCTACAATGGGCCGTGTGTTTTTTTCAAACACATGTAAGCGTTTCTTTAATATTGTAACATCATCATCATTTCTCTTCAATAATGATGGATGGCCACAACATTGACAAGAACCATCAGTTTTTGGTGGATAGAATTTTTCATGGTAAACAGCTTTGCACTTTGGGCAAATCATGCGTCCTTGGATGCGCTCAATCAGCCCTTGCTCTGTCATATCAAAATAAAAAACTTTTGATATACTTCTGTTTAACACACGTAACATTAAATCCAAGTCTTCTGCTTGCCTAATGGAACGGGGGTAGCCATCAAAAAAGATACCCTGATCAGGAGACATTTTTTCAATCACATCTCCAACCATTGAGGAAATTAACGTATCTTTTACAATATCACCACGATCAATAATGGCGCCAATCTCTTGACCCAATTTTGATCCTGACTTAACAACGTCTCTCAACATATCTCCTGCGGACATGTGAAAATAACCATATTTATTTTTAAATATAATGGCTTGCGTGCCTTTTCCACATCCCGGAGGTCCTAATAATACAAAATCCATCATTAATTATCTTTTTTTCTTTTGAGCTTTTTTCATCAGTCCTTGATATTGATGTGCCATTAAATGAGATTGAACCTGGGAAATAGTTTCCATCGTCACGCTGACAACAATCAATAAACTGGTACCACCTAAGAAAAACGGCAAAGACACACGACTGAGGATTAATTCTGGAATCAAACAAATTGATACCAGATACAATGACCCTACTACCGTCAACCTGGTCAAAACAAAATCAAAGTAATCTGCTGTACTTTGACCTGGTCTCACACCTGGAATATAGTTCCCAGCTTTTCTTAAATTTTCTGCGGTTTCTTTTGGATCAAATACAAGTGCTGTATAGAAAAAAGAAAAGAAAATAATAAGCCCTGCATATAACAACATATATACAGGATGCCCGTGTGACAAAAATTTGGCAATACCCCCCAAAATTGAATCTGGATCACTGCCCCCCGCAAATCCAACAATGGTTTGCGGCAACAACAACAAAGAGGATGCAAAAATCGGTGGAATCACACCAGCACTATTTAACTTTAGTGGTAAATGAGTTGATTGACTTGTAGCTGGCATATTCATGGCCGTTTGACGTTTCGGGTATTGGATGGGAATACGCCTTTGGGCACGCTCCATCAATACAACATACGCAAAGACCAACACAACACCAACCACAATCGTGATCAACATTCCCGTTGACAAAATTTGTTGTCGTCCCATTTCAAAAGTTTTTATCAAAGCTTGAGGTAAATTTGCCACAATACCAGAATAAATAATTAAAGACGTTCCGTTACCGATACCACGGCTGGTAATTTGCTCACCCAACCACATAATAAACAATGTTCCACCTGTGAGCGACACGATCGTTGAAAAACGAAATAAAAAACCTGGATCAATGGATGCGCCAATTTTTTCAAGACCGACAGCAATTCCAAAAGCCTGGATCGATGCCAAAAAAACGGTACCATAACGGGTGTATTGGTTAATTTTTTTTTTACCAGATCCTCCTTCTTTTTTAAGAGCCTCCAATTGCGGAGACACCGTTGTCATCAATTGAACAATGATACTGGAAGAAATGTAAGGCATGATACTAAGAGCAAAAATAGTCATACGCGCAATTGCACCACCGGAAAACATCTCTAAAATCCCCAAAATACCCCCAGAATTTTGAGAAATAAACTTTTGAACAGCTTGAGGATCTACGCCCGGCAAAGGAACATATGTCCCAAGTCGGTATACAATTAATACAAGTAAAGAAAATATGATCCGTTTTTTAAGGTCTTCTGCTTTGGAAAAAGCAGAAAATGACACATTTTTTGCAAAAACTTCTGCGGTTGAAGCCATAACGATTCCTTTGAAGGCAACTTAATAAAAGACTCATTAAGATACCATTAATTAATAATAATGTAACATACACTCTAAAAAAAACATAATTTGAATTCATTATGCAATTGTATTTTATACAAAAAATATTTTTTAAATTAATTTAAGTTAAAATAAAATATATTTAAAATATAAAAATATGTTTTTTCCTGTTCAATGGCATGAAGGCATGCTTTTGGGGCCCCATCATTTTCAAACAGAAAGACATCGGATTGAGAGATTTTTTCAATATCATTTAAAAGCCTCATTACCTTTTCCTTATGGACTATTTCATCTTCATATTGATCCTATTTTACTTAGCAAAGGAGTATTTAAAGTTTTAGAAATTGATGGAATCTTTGAAGATGGTTTGTGTTTTTCCTATCGTCATGAGCTGCATCATCATGTGTTTGAGATTGCCTCTGATTTAAAACATGTATTAATATCATCATCTCATCGTCAAAAGATCGCAATGCACCTTGCTATTGCACCCCAAGGACAAGGAGAATTATCATCAGATAATCCAAGATATGTACCCTACCCAGAGGAAAGTATCGAAGATCTTAATACACCTAACAATATGATGCCGGTGCCGTTGTTATGTCCGCGTATTTATGTTTATGATGATAAAACATTACCTAAAGGATTGGTAACGATGCCCATTGCACTCATTGAAGTATGCCAAGAAGGGTTTACACGGTTACCCTATACCTATCCTTGTTTTTTTTTAGACAACAAAAGCCACGTGGTTAAATTGGCGCAAGACGTAGCAATACAAATACGTCAAAAACTTAATTATTTAACTCTGCGGTATCAAAATGAGATGTTAGCATTGGATACAATTCGTATTTTACTGCAATCTTTATGTGAAATGGAGACGTATTTATCCTGTACGTCTATCCAACCTCATGTTTTACATCAAATATCTACGCGTACCTTAAGTATTTTATTACAATTAAAAGTGGCGGCTCCTCCATTATTACCTAGTTACCACCACCATCATATTGATCAGTCTTTAACACCTATTTTAGATGTCATTTTATTATTATTATCAACTATTGAGCAAGAATTTGATGTATTAACATTTGATCAAACAGATTCTCATTTTGAGATAATGCTAAAAGATACATATATTGGTGGTCAAAATAAAATTTATATTGGTGTAAAGGGATCAAAAAACCTGATTGGTCACGCCCTTGAAGAATGGTGTCAGGAAGCTTTGATGTCATCTAAAAATCATTTGGATGAAGCAAAAACAAGGCGTATTAGTGGTGCCATGAGACGTTTACTGCCCTATCAAGAAGCACAACAATTTACTCCTATTCAAGGAGTTCTTGTTTTTGAAATCAAAATTGATGATCCGTTCATTGATTTAAATGATACATTCGTCATTATGCATCCACGCAGCCAAACATCAACTATACCTTCTGAAATTGTGTTATATCAAAAATTAATATCGTAATTTTAACAGTCTTAATACGGTCAATTATGAAAATTATAGGGACTGAGTCCATCAATTAAAAATACTATATCTATGTATTTAGGATTAACGTAAGGCTTGACCAATATTTTATTATCAGAAATAGCATGCACAACACCTACAGGATAATTTTTCATAAAAACACCTCCTATACCTGATGTTTCAATCGCATCTCCTACTTTAAATTGACCAGAATTAGTCATAATTTGGGGGTATTGATCACCTGTTCCTTTTAAAATACCTTGAGACTTGGAGCTGAGATTTTGAATAGGAACATGGGATCTTTGATCCGTGAGCAACATAACTTTGCAATAATACGTGCCTTTTGCAACAATGGAGCCGATTAAACCATAGGGGTGATAAACAACTTTTAAATCATCGATCAAATCACTCACTTGCTCCAAATTTGGTATGTATAAAACATGAAAAAATGGTCCTTGGTCTACACCTAAAACTTGTACTGTTTTAAAGGGAAATTTTAAATCACATGCCATGTGATTATTTTTTTCTAATATTGCAATTTTTCTTTTTAAAGATTCATGCTCATAATTTGACAGTGATATGGTCGGAACCGTGCGAAGAGTGATTTTTTTCCCTAAAACAGATAAAATGAAAGATGGGATATCGAGTATTGTGTCAATAAATGAATTCCAAGGACATATATTGGATGGGATCGATATGATTAATAAAATGATTGAGATAATAATATTCTTATTGAACATAATGGGCTATTTTATAGAAAAACAGAAACATTCAGGTATCATCAATGTCATTATTTAAATTCAACCAAAAGCACATTACCCTTAAGGATTATTTTACATCACTTGATATTGGAGAACATAAAATTTCATGCGGTGTTGGGTCATTTGACAGAAAACAAGGTAAAATCAAAATTTTATACAGCACCCATCAAGCATCCCAAGGTATAAAGTCCAGCCATATTACTCATATAGAAAAATTAGAAGACAATCTCTTAAATATTATTCATAATTGCGAAAAAAATACAAAAAAAATAATTAAAAGTGCGTACGTCCAAGTTCCGAGTGCAATTTTAAATTATCAAAAAGTTCATATATCTTTAAAATTATCTAAACAATTTGTAAAAGAATTTCACTTAAATCAATTATTGTTGATGGCCTGTCAAAAAAACAAAGATAAGCAGGACGTATTAATTCATGTTAGCGCCATTTCATACCAATTAGATCAAAATCAATCTGTAAAAAATCCCTTAGGTTTACTGGGAGAAGAATTATCTGCTGATATTATTTTGATATCAGCCAATCGCCAATGGATTAAAAATATTTCTAATTGTTTAAATCGTTGTCAAATTCATATTGACGGTTTTGTATGTGATACATTAGCATCATCATTGTCGATTTGTTCATCAGATGAAAAAGAATTAGGAGTTACATTAATTGATATCGGAGCTACACACACATCATTTGCATCATTTTTAAATGGATCTATGCAAAATATTGGCAGCATCCCCATAGGTGGACATCACGTAACCAACGATATTGCAAGGGGTTTGTCTGTCTCATTGCACCAAGCAGAACGTTTAAAAAATTTTTATGGATCTTTGATTGGGACATACCATGATGATCAAGACCATATTTTAGTCACTCAGCTAGGAGATTTACCACACCATACTCCTAAGGAGCCAATTTCCAAAGGAATACTACAAAAAATTATTCAAGCTCGTATGGATGAATTATTCGATTATACATTTAAAAATTTAAAAAAAATGAGCATTGATCCACTGTGTTTAGATCGTTTTATTTTGTGCGGAGGGGGTAGCTTAATGCAAGGAACCAGAGAGTTTTTTATGGAAAAGACTCAAAAAATAGTTCGTTTAGGACTACCCTCCTATGGCAACGCCAGTTTTGCCTGTATGGAAGGCTTACTTTACTACGGTTTTTCACAGCAAATGGAACAAAAAATTTTAAAAACTTTTCCTTCATCATTTTGGTATCGCTTTAAAACGTGGTTAAACGCAGATTAAATGTTGTTAATCACCTCCTTTTTCCCTTTCTGAAATAAAATTATTAAGCATTGCCACATCACGAACTAGATATCTAAAATTGCTGTTTTAATATTTTGTCCATGAGAATCCTTGAATCTTTAAATAACAATTGATAAGAAAATATTGGATCAATAAAAATTGTACATTGATGTAATTTACATACCTCAAAATTATCAACAGTAAGAGTAGCTAAACGATTTTTAGGTGATAACACTTTAATTGTGGTGGAAAATGAATCAGGTAACAAAATACTTTTTAAACAGTGAGGCTCATAAGGATTTAAAGGATTTAGGGATAATAATGGCGTCCCAAAGGGAATAATGGACCCACCGGCCGAATAATTATAGGCAGAGCTACCCACAGGTGTTGAAACCAATACTCCATCCCCCACAAGTTTTGGGCAATATGTGGTTCCATTTAAATCAATTTGTAAATGGACAGCTTGAGATGTTTTTCTAAAGATACTTACCTCATTAATCGCATGATATTTATAAGACTTTCCATTGATATCGGCACCGTGTACCAATAACGGTTTGAACGGTAAAAGAGATGCTTTTTCAATATCTTCAAGCAAATGATGGGATGGTGGGTTCATTAAAAAACCAACTGTTCCACTAGAAACGCCATAAATTTTATGGGATTTTCCATACAAAGACCGAAGCATGTGCAACATAAACCCATCTCCACCAATAACGCATATGGTTGATGATCTCTCTAATGAATGGTTCCCATACTTTTTAATATACTTTTGATACAAT
>JBIKYJ010000010.1:0-16368 GCA_044355315.1 Alphaproteobacteria bacterium
TGAGAGATCAGAAATTATTAATTGTGGACAAATTGGCTTTGGCTTCTAGAAAAACATCGGATGCGGTTAAGACCTTTGCTGCTTACCAAGATCAAAAAATCTTGCTTGTAGATCAATTGGGTTTTGATGATAATTTGAAAAGAGCTGTATCAAATTTGCACAAAATTGATATTTTGCCACAAATTGGAATAAATGTATACGATATTATCAGAAAAGATCTTCTTGTTTTATCAGTCGATGCAGTCAAATCACTGCAGGAGAGGTTACGGTCATGACGCGTGTTGAATTTAAACCATATGATATTATTGTTCGTCCCGTTTTAACGGAAAAAACAAGTTTATTACAAGAAAAAGGGAATTGTTACACGTTTGTAGTATCTTTAAAGGCTACAAAATCGGATGTAAAAAAAGCCGTTGAAAGTGCGTTTAGTGTTCAGGTTAAAGCCGTGAATACTTTGACCCGCAAGGGAAAGAAAAAAGCTTTTAAGGGGTACCAATCATTAAGAGGTGACCAAAAGCGTGCTTATGTGTCATTAATGCCAGGGCAATCAATCGAACAGCTATCTGTTTTAAACCTTGGTCAAGAAACTGTTCAACCAGAAGGAGAAGGATAAAATGGCATTAAAGCAATATAAACCCAGAACACAAGGTCAACGTCAATTAATTAACATCGACCGTAGTGAATTACATAAAGGAAAGCCACATAAAAAATTAGTTCATGGTTTATCCCGTAAAAGTGGGCGTAATAACCAAGGTCGTATCACATCTTGGAACCGTGGTGGTGGTCACAAGAAATTATATCGTGAGATCGATTTTAAAAGAGATAAGCGTGATTTGATTGGAACCGTTGACCGTATTGAGTATGATCCTAATCGCAGTTCTTTTATTGCGCTTGTGACTTACACGGATGAAGAAAAACGCTATATTATTGCTCCTGATCGCCTTAAAGCTGGAGATCAAGTGATAGCTTCTGAAAAAGCTGATATTAAAACTGGTAATGCGATGCAAGTTCGTAATATGCCTATTGGTACCATTATTCACAATTTAGAATTAAAAATTGGCAAAGGTGGGCAGGTGGCACGTGCTGCAGGGAACTATGTTCAAATCATGGGTCGTGATGGTCAATATGTGATCATTAAAATGGGATCTGGTGAGATGCGTTTGGTTCATGGTGAATGTTTTGCAACGGTTGGTGTTGTGTCTAACCAAGATCATTCAAATCGCAGTGACGGAAAAGCCGGTCGCAGTCGTTGGAAAGGTAAAAGACCACATGTTCGTGGTGTTGCAATGAACCCAATTGACCACCCTCATGGTGGTGGTGAAGGAAAAACGTCTGGAGGTCGTCATCCTGTGACACCTTGGGGTAAGAAAACAAAAGGCCTCAAGACACGTCACAATTTGAGAACAGATAAGTTCATCATCAGAAACAGAAAGAAGAAATAGGAGTTTAATATGGCAAGATCTGTTTGGAAAGGTCCTTTTTTTGATGATTATCTGTTAAAAAAAGCAGAAAAAGTCAAAGCCTCTGGACGCAGAGATGTGATTAAAACTTGGTCACGTCGTTCAACTATTATCCCTCAATTTGTGGGTGTCACATTTGGGGTTCACAATGGGCATAAATTTATACCTGTTTTGGTGACCGAAAACATGGTTGGTCACAAATTGGGTGAGTTTGCGCCAACTCGGACCTATTATGGTCATGGCGCAGATAAAAAGGCAAAGAGGTAATCATGTTAAAAAAAGAAAATGAAGCCATTAGCCGTTTAGATAAATTACGTGTTAGTCCACGCAAATTAAATCTCGTTGCGCAAGCAATTCGCGGAAAAGATGTATCAAGTGCTCTTAAGTTTTTACGTTTTTGCCCAAAGCGTATTGCAACGGATGTATTTAAGGTTTTGCGTTCTGCTGTGGCGAATGCGGAATATAATCACGGTTTAGATGTGGATTCTTTATACGTAAAAGAAGCATTCGTTGGGAAAAGCTTAACATTAAAACGTTTTATGCCTCGTGCCAAAGGTCGTGGTGTTCGTATTCAAAAACGTTTTAGTAACATTAATATTATTGTTGCTGAAAAGCACAATCAAGTAACTAGTGAGGTGAAAAATGGGTCAGAAGGTTAATCCTATTGGTTTTAGGTTGGGAATTAATCGTACCTGGGACTCTCGTTGGTTTGCCAATAAAAAAGAATACGGAGAGTTTTTTCATCAAGATCAAGAGATTCGCAGTTACATTACGAAGCATTTTTCTGGTGCAGGGTTGTCCAAAATTGTGATTGAGCGTTTATCTAAGAAAGCGCGTGTCACGATTCACGCAGCACGCCCCGGTGTATTGATTGGTAAAAAAGGTGCTGATATTGAAATATTAAAGAAAAAGCTGACCCAAATTGCTCAGGTGGAAGCTGGTATTAATATCATTGAGGTGAAAAAACCTGAAACTGACGCAAAGCTTGTGGCTGAAAATATTGCTCATCAAATTGAAAAGCGTGTATCTTTTAAGCGCGCTATGAAAAAAGCAATGCAAACGGCACAACGCTTTGGGGCTCTTGGTATTCGTGTTAATTGTTCTGGTCGTTTGGCTGGGGCTGAGATTGCACGTATGGAATGGTACCGTGAAGGGCAGGTTCCTTTACATACTCTTCGTTCTGATATAGAGTATTCTTTAGGTGTAGCTAAGACAACTTACGGAACCATTGGTATTAAGGTTTGGATCTATAAAGGTCAAATTAAAGAGCATAATCCAATGGCTCATGATATTCGAAAAGGAGATCAGAAATGTTAAGCCCAAAGAAAACAAAGTTTAGAAAAGCTTTCAAAGGACGTATTCATGGGATTGCCACGTCTGGATTTGAAGTTGCTTTTGGTGCCTATGGTTTAAAGGCTTTGGAACCAGAGCGTATCACTGCACGTCAAATTGAAGCAGCTCGTCGTGCAATTACACGTCACATGCGTCGTGTTGGAAAAGTATGGATTCGTATTTTCCCAGATGTGCCTGTATCAAAAAAACCTGCTGAGGTTCGTATGGGAAGCGGAAAAGGCGCTCCGGAATTTTGGGTTTGTCGTGTCAAACCTGGTAAGATAATGTTTGAGTTGGATGGTGTCAGTTTGGATGTGGCGAAAAAAGCTTTTGAATTAGCTGCAGAAAAATTGCCAATCAAAACCAAGTTTGTGACACGTGGGGTAAGTTAACATGAAATTTAAAGATTTATCTGGAAAAAACACACAAGATTTGTATCAAATTATTGGTGATTTAAAAAGAGAGTTATTTAATATACGTATTTTGAAAGGAATTGGACAAGCTGAATCGGCTGGTTCCACCGCAAAAGTTCGAATGATTCGTCGTGATATTGCACGGGTTCAAACGGCCCTTTCTTCAAATCGTTTAAAAAAGGAGATTAATTAAAATGCCACGTCGGGTATTAGAAGGTGTAGTGGTCAGCGGTAAAGCAGACAAAACTGCAGTGGTTCGTGTGGAGCGTAGGGAAATGCATCCGGTGTATAAAAAATACATTAAATTGCATAAAAAATATGCTGCTCATGATCCAGAAAATAAATGTAAAATTGGGCAAAAGGTCGAAATCGTGGAGGTGGCACCCGTTTCGAAAACAAAAAAATGGTTGGTCCGCTTTTTGTCTGAAGAAAAAAATTAGTTTAACGGAGACATAATTATGATTCAAGTTGAAACACGCCTTGAGGTGGCGGATAACTCAGGGGCTCGTGAATTGATGTGTATTAAGGTGCTTGGGGGATCCAAGCGTCGCTATGCAAGTGTTGGAGATGTGATAGTCGTGTCGATTAAAGACGCACTACCAAAAGGAAAAGTTAAAAAGGGAGACGTGCAACGTGCGGTGATCGTGCGAACACGTCAACCGGTACGTCGTAGTGATGGTTCTACGATCCAATTTGACACAAACGCAGCTGTGCTCATTAATAAACAAGGCGAGCCCATTGGGAGTCGTATATTTGGTCCAGTGACACGTGAATTACGTGGTGCGGGCTATATGAAAATCATTTCACTTGCGCCGGAGGTTTTATAAATGACACAGCCAAGATTTAAAGTGAAACGTGGGGATTTTGTACAAATAACTACGGGAAAGGATAAAGGAAAACGTGGTGTGGTAACCAAGGTTGATCTTGATGCGGCGCGCGTCATCATCCAAGGTTTGGGTAAATATGTACGTCATATTCGCCCCAGCGCACAAGCGATGGAAGGAAAATTGGAAAAACAGCACTCCTATCATATCTCTAATGTGGTTTTGGTTAACCAAAACACCAATGCGATTGAAAAGGTTGGTTATAAAAATGAAGATGGGAAAAAAGTTAGATTTTTCAAAAAAAGTCATGACTTGGTTCCTGTGTCAACCGACCATATTAAGAAAAGAGGCTAAGAATGAGTTATACAAAAATATTATATGATACCCAAATTAAGCATCAGCTGATGAAGGATTTGAATATGTCAAATCCTTTTAGGGTGCCTCGGGTTGAAAAAGTTGTTTTGAATATGTGCGTCAAAGAAGCTATTCAAGACAGTAAAAAACTACAATCTGCCGTTGATGATTTAACATTAATCGCAGGTCAAAAGCCAGTTGTTACAACGGCAAAAAAATCGATTGCGGGATTTAAATTACGTGAAGGAATGAAGATTGGTGCAAAAGTCACTCTTCGTAAAGCCAGAATGTATGAATTTTTGGATCGTTTAATCAATATCGCGTTGCCGCGTGTTCGAGACTTTAGAGGACTACCTAATAAAAGTTTTGATGGACGTGGAAATTATGCATTTGGAATCAAAGAGCAAATCATTTTTCCTGAAATTAACTACGACAAAGTTGATAAAATCAGAGGTTTTGATGTGATTATTTGTACATCTGCACATGATGATAAAGAAGCATTGGCTTTGTTAAAAGCCTTAAATCTACCAATAAAGGGATAAAGATGGCACGTTTAAGTTCTATTCATAAAAATAAACATCGTGTACGGTTGGCGGCAAAAAAAGAGGTCACCAGACGTGCACTGAAAGATGTTGTGATGAATCGTTCCCTACCATTTGAGGAACGCATTGTTGCAACACAAAAATTGGCAAGAATGCCACGTAACTCGTCCAAAGTCAGAATTCGCAATCGTTGTGAATTAACTGGACGCTCCAGAGGGTATTATCGTTTTTTCAAAATATCACGTATTGAATTACGTCGTTTAGCAAACAGCGGGCAATTACCCGGTGTTGTGAAGGCAAGTTGGTGAGATCATGAGTTTATCTGATTTTATTGGCGATTGCCTAACACGCGTGAGAAACGCTCAAATGGCTCGTCACGAAACTGTGCGCATGCCATATTCCAAAATGGTCTATTCAATTATGACTGTGTTGGCTGAAGAAGGATATGTTCAAGGTGTTGAAAGTATTCAAAACGACAATGGTTTTGGAGAATTGGTTGTCAGTTTGAAATATATAAACGGTCAACCTGTCATTCAACATTTAAAACGCATATCAAAACCAGGACGTCGTGTCTATTCACCGATTAAAAAATTGTCATTTGTCTCAAATGGTTTGGGTTTGACAATTTTATCAACGAATGAAGGGATCATGACTGATGCAAATGCACGTCGTCGCAGTGTTGGCGGCGAAGTCGTTTGCACAGTATTTTAGGAGTTTGCTATGTCACGTGTTGGTAAACATGAAATTAAAGTTCCATCATCTGTTCAATTGAAGGTTTATGGACATCATTTAGAGTTTTCTGCCAAAGGCATTGTTGAATCTTATGAGGTGAGCGATTCTTTAATTTTGGAAAGAACGGATGAGGGAATTAAATTAACCCCTTTAAATGATACGCAATTTGCCAGGTCTATTTGGGGAACAACGCAACGGAATTTATCCAATATTGTCCATGGTTTAACCACTGGGTTTTCAACCTCTCTAGATTTGGTGGGGGTTGGTTATCGTGCCTCTGTGAACGGTAATAAACTAACAATGCAATTAGGATTTAGCCATGATGTGGTATTTGAGATTCCTCAACATATCACTATTAAGTGTGAAAAACCGACAAATATCGTTGTATCTGGTCATAATAAACAACAGGTTAATCAAATTTGTGCGCATTTAAGAGCGCACCGTCCACCAGAGCCTTATAAAGGTAAAGGTGTGATTCGTTCCGGTGAATTTGTGGTTCGTAAAGAAGGAAAGAAGAAATAAAATGTTAAAAGAAAAACGTTTGCATGAGCGCCGCAAAGAGCGCTTGCGTTATAAATTACGCGTATCGAATAGGGCAGGGCGCCCTCGTTTGTGTATTCATCGCACGAATATGCATATGTATGCACAAATTATGGATGATACAACTGGATCCGTATTGGTGATGGCATCAACAATGGAAAAAGAATTAAAAGATCATTTAAAAAATGGTGGTAACAAAGCGGCTGCAGAAATTGTGGGCAAGCGCCTTGCAGAGAAAGCCACCCAAAAAGGCATTAAAAAAGTTGTGTTTGATCGCTCTGGATTTTTGTTCCACGGACGCGTAAAAGCTTTGGCTGACCAAGCAAAGCAGCATGGCCTTGAATTCTAAAGGAGTAAATATGGCTGAAGAAAAAAAAAGAAAAAGACGTTCTAAAGAAGATCAGTCCGATAGACGTCAAAAAGAGGATCAACTGATTGAAAAACTCATTACGGTTCGTCGTGTGACCAAAGTTGTGAAAGGTGGTAAAAATATGCGTTTTTCCGCTTTGGTCGTGGTTGGTGATGGAAAAGGGCGCGTGGGTTATGCCAATGGTAAAGCCCGCGAAGTTCCTGATGCTATGAAGAAAGCTTCTGATCGTGCCCGTAAGAACATGATTCGTGTGCCCTTGAAATCGGGACGGACCCTTCATCATGATGTGGTGAAAAGCATTGGCGCAGCTAAGGTTTATCTCCGTGCTGCTCCTGCTGGTACCGGTGTGATTGCAGGTGGAGCAATGCGTTCCATTTTTGAAGCGTTGGGTGTTCACGATATCGTTAGTAAATCAGTAGGGACGTCCAATTATCACAACACAGTTCGTGCAACTTTTGAAGCACTTCAAAGTATTCAATCTCCACGTTTCATAGCATCAAAATTGGGTAAGAAAGTATCAGATATATTAGGACGTCGTGGATCAATGAGGGTCATTGATCAAGATCAATCTATAGATGTATCTGATGAATCAGAAACAATTGGTGAGACGGAAGGTGAATAATGATTAAAAAAACAATTACAATTCAACAATGCGGCAGCGTGATTCGTTGTCCCGAAATCCAACGGCTTCATTTAAAAGGCCTAGGTCTTGGTAAAATGCACAAAATTAGGGTGTTGGAAGACACCCCTAGTGTTCGTGGACTCATTAAAAAACTTCCCCATTTAGTGAAAGTCATTAAGGAGAATTGATGATGGAACATACTTTAAATACAATTCGCGATAACCGTGGTGCCAGGCGTAAACCAAAGATTTTAGGCCGTGGTATCGGCAGTGGTCTTGGTAAGACCTGTGGTCGTGGCGGGAAAGGACAGACAGCCCGTAGTGGGGTATCCTTAAATGGATTCGAAGGTGGTCAAAACCCGATTTATCGTCGTTTGCCAAAACGTGGTTTTAAAAATATCCATGCATCCCATTTATTAGAAATGAGCTTGGCAAGTTTGGTATATTTTGCGCAAAAACATAATATCGATGATAAAACAGTCATTGATTTATCGTTGCTTCGTCAATTAGATAAAGCACGGGTGGCCCACGAGGGATTGAGTGTTTTTGGTGTAGCTGAATGCCCCAGCGCTATGACCGTTGTGGTCGATCGCATTAGTAAATCAGCTAAAGAACTGATTGAAAAAGCTGGAGGATCTGTTACGGTTCTTGAAAAAAAAGATCATTCTAAGAATAAAAAAGACAAATAAATAACCACATTTTAGTTAATTATGAAAAGCCAGGCATTGACCTGGCTTTTTTTTGTCATGTAATTACATTGTTTAGCCACAAGAAAAATTATTTTATTTGAATCACTTCTCAAAAATTAACTATTTATTAATAATTATTATGTAATTTAAATGTAGATTATAAGAACACAGGATTAATGTAATGAATTTTAGACAATCAGTATTGATGTTTGTAATAACAGTACCACTTTTTCATATTAAAAATGCATATACAACGGAAAAATCATTAGATTATAGTTTTACCGTTAAGAACTCCTCTGAGGATTCATTAGACAAGGAAATATCGTTAGACTTATCATCTTTATTTAAGTCAATTATGAAAGATGACGTTTTTGATAGAGAAAATAAAACAAATATGTTGATTGGAAAGTGTAAAAGTTTAGCCAATTATTTAAGTAAAAAAAAACCAGACAAAGATGTTTCTGCTCACGTTATTTTTTATGCTATTTTTGATGAAGAAGACGAAAAAAATAAAAATCTAAAACAAAAGTTTTTTTTTAAAATCGCAGATTCAGAATCTGAGGGAAATAAATTCATAAAAATAAAAGAAGAACAAAGAGATTTAATAAGAAAAATTAACAATTTAGACAACAATCAAAGCGTATCGATTATGATTCCAGAACGTATTGGAAAATTAAAGGATGAGACAACAAATAAAATATATCCCTATACAATCAGTATTTGCTCCAAAGGAAAGGAATTTTATAAACATTTATGGATAGATAAAAAAACTTTAAAGTCCGTTCTGTATCAAGATGATTTGTGGAAAGTTAAACTTATCAGTTTTGCGGTTGGTCGAGCTTTTGCAAAAATTCATAATCAGGGAATCGCCCATGGTGATGCTCACGGAAATAATTTTTTTATTAATTGGAAAAAAGCAGAAAATGAAGCCAAGAACATCCATGATTCATTACTAAAGGAACCTAATTTATCAGATTTTGATGAATTAAAAAATTGGTTTGAGGTTTCATTTATTGATACCGATAGTATTCATACTACAGATAATGTAGGAGAATTTCTAGTTGACATATTAGAGGCAAATAAAATACAGTTTAACAAACAAAGTAGTATCGATAGGTATTTAAAAGGGAATCTAAATTTTAAATTTGAGGATTATAAGATATATGTCTTAGAACCTATGCTAAAAGCATATGTATCATGTTTAAATGAGGAAACATTAAAAAAGCTTTCTAAATTAATAGGAGATAGTGCATTCATAACAGGTGCCAATTATGTAAAATTCTTTGAAAGATATTTGAAATCAGCAACGGGAATATTTCAAGATATTCCTAAAAAAGCAATTCAAGGGGAAATTCTTAAGGGGATTCAACAAGAATATCGAAAACGGTTTGATAATGGAAGTTTATCTAAAAATTTTGAAAATCAGAACATTTTACGTAGGCAAAATGCTGTTAAAAAAATAGATTAATCGTCAAAGTCTAGATACATTTGATACCTAAAAATTTTGTAACCCCCCTTTCTTTTACATCTGTCATTCGCAGACCTAAGGTCATGAGACCATACAGTATTTGGACTTTATCAACGAAACAGTTAACGGTTTAAAGAACAATAACCAACGCTTAAAACCATGGCTGTTTCTACTTTTAAGATTGCCTCTCCCAAGGAGAAAGAATGTGTCTTATCCATGAGGTTATTTTTTTCATTTAAAGACCAACCACCTTCGGGTCCCAGTATAATACATGGTGGTTGAGATTGAATATTAATGTTAAAAATTGTGGGAATCAAATTTCTTTCCACAGCCGATAGTAATTTAAAATTTTGTGTGCGTTCATAGAATACTTTAAAACTAGATAAGGGATGAATTTTTGGTAGTGTCATACGCTCGCTTTGTTGAATCGCATCTACCATGACATGTTCAAGTTTATCAATTTTGAGTGGGTAATTTTGAGAAAAATCCGTTTGAAGAGGGAAAAAATCAGTCACACCCAGCTCCACCGCTTTTTCTAAAAAATCAGATAAATGGGATGATTTAATTAATCCAAACGCCAAACCTAATGTAGGAGTTGGAATGGCTGGGCTGACATATTCCGTTGGAATTATTATGTTGTTACGATCAAACCTAACTTTCCATAGACCATTCTTATCATTAAAAACATACAATGCTTCACGGTTTTGTCGAAACCGGCGTACCGATAAATGATGTAGTTGACGAGGCGTTAATACAGTTGCCTCAAAAGGTTTGAAGTCAGGATTGTACAGACGCATTATGACAAAGCAAGGTCCATTCTTTATCTTTGACCATAAAAATACCATCAGGCACAGTTAAAGTTATTGTCTCAGATTTTTCATATTGGATATACAATTGACCACATACGTACGCAATTACATCGATGTGGTTAGGTAAAATCTGAATTTTTCCACAACTGGTGTCCATCATTAATGATCTTATCGACGAATATGAGGTTGATGAAGTCGGTGATATGACTTTAAGTATCATGAGAATCAAAAACTTTAAAGACTTTATCGTTAATTTTCAATGGAAATTTATGTTTTGCACAAATCACAATACTATCCGATACATCATTTTTTAACATGTTGTTTAAATTTTTAAACAACCCCTCTTGAATGGATGGATCAGTGGTTGATTCGTCTTCTGTTGTGTTGATAAAGAAGATATAGTAATCGTTTTTTGAAGATTCAAAAAAGATCTCTCCTTTTTTCTTCGAAAATACAGATTCAAATGCCGATGGATCTAAATCTTTAATGGGAGATGATTTTTGTAAGATTAAACGGTTAATGGATATTGAATGGGAATTGATGTGATGCATGTGACACTTTTTGTGAAACCCATCTAAATTTTTCACATTTTTATGGAATTCTGTGCCAACCTGGATGGCAAAGGCACGTTTTTCATCTAATTCAAAATTTTCTTTTAGTTTTTTTAGAATGGATGGATGTTTTTTTAGATCATCGTAGGAAACTTTTTGAGGTGCTTTGATATCATTCATTTTGAACAGAACTGTTTGTCCATTTTTTTCAATCATCGGAGACTCGTCATCTTTTTGCATTTTTGATGCCTCAATAATAATCATGTTAGCCAAGTCTTTTCCTAGAAATTTTAATGATGCCTCATCCACAAACAAAGCATTTTTAAAATCCACATTAAATTTTTTAGAAATGTGCTCTAATGTGTCTCCCGCGCCCAAAGAATCTTCAATTTTTTCTAAAAGATCTAAAACATTTTTATGTTTTTTGTGATCAATTATAATCATTGATATTAAGCGTTGTTCTGGTAATTGATAGTCATCGATGTGTGTGTTAAAAAATTTTTTTAGCATTTTTTCAGGAGGGTCTTTTTTATTTTTTTGATCTTTAACATTAGATAAAGGAATCTTACAATAAGTTAATTGATGATTTTTGGTCATCATTTTATAAAAATACTGCTTATAAAAATCTGGAAAATCAATTGACAGAGTCATTGTGGTTAACAATGTTTGAGTTTTAAGATTGCCCCTGACATCTTCAACAAAAGCAGTTTCATGAATACGATGTTCTTCTAATGTTTTTTTAAATACATTGTAATTAAAATGACCATCTTGATGAAATCTACCCTCTATGTAGGCTTTGACAAATTCGTTTGGAACATTAATTCCTAAATTATGGATTAATTGTTCCAAAGCTAAGCCTTGTGCCATTCTATCCAAGACATGTTGATGGATATGTAGCTCCTTTAATTGCTCTAAGCTGATGACACCCTTAAACTGTGATTGCAAACGTTTCATCTCGTCTTGAACGGCAAAATGCAAGGTTTCAGGGGAAATTTTTTTATCTCCAACTGTTGCAACAGGACGGTCTTGGATTTGTTTCATCACAATATCCATAATTCCAAAAATTACAAAACTCAAAGCAATTAAAGATAAAACGACTTTGATAATCCAACTTTTTGAGTGCTCTCTAATGGCGCGAAGCATTAAAAAATATCTTGACCTTTTTTACTATTCTACCTTATTTAGGGGGTTCGTGTGGAATTAAACAAGAGGTCGGGCTGGTTATAAGTTTGTAAAAATTCAAAAGCTGCTTTTTGTTCTGCGTCTTTTTTACTAGGGCCTCTTGATTGAATTGCACCCAAATGTCCAACCCTTAATTCCACGATGAATTCAGGACAATGATCTGGGCCCTCAACAGACATGATTTTATAAACCGGAAGAGGTTGTTGGTTTTTTTGTAGCAATTCTTGTAATTGTGTTTTGGCGTCTTTGTCAAAGGATATGGTGTCAAGACTTCCGCTCCACAGTCTCAGAATAAATTTTTGGCTTTCCTCAAGGCCACCATCAATATAAACGGCTGCAATAAGAGCCTCTACGCAATCAGCCAAGACACTAGAGCGCCCCATCATATCTTGGGATAATCCGTGGATATAGCATGCAAGATTTAAATCTTTTGCTATTTTTAAACAACAATCTTTACATACCAGCTTGGCCAGTTTTTTTGCTAAAGTTCCTTCATTATCCTTAGGAAATTTTTGATAAAGCCACTGTGCTATCACAAGGCCTAAAACACGATCTCCCAGAAATTCAAGTCGCTCAAAAGAGTCCTTTTTGTGTTTAAAGGCTTTCATATTCGACCTTAAACTGCCATGACTAAGAGCCGCAATCAATAAAGATGTGTCTTTAAATTTATATTTCATAATCTTTTCAAATTCATAAATATGCAAGGGTACACAAATGTTCTTGTTCTGCATTTGACTGTTTTTTTTTAAACCTATATATTAATCATAGGCTTAATTAGTTCCTCTAGTTAAGCATTGACACATTTTTTTAACCTAATGGGAGTTTAAAATGAACAAATTTTTAACAGCTTTCGCAATGCTCGTTTCTTTTGCATCTTTCGCTGATGATTCTAATTCTGACAAAGAGTGTTCTGAAGAGAAAAAAATCGAAGCACCAGTAGACGGAGCTGCCGTTGACGTTCATCATGATGAAAATCATCACGATGATAATAAACAAGGTCATTAATTAATTACCTTTTGAAAAAGGCTTAATGATTTCGTATTTTTAAGCCTTTTTTATTTTTTTGAGGAGAGATTTGCGCTCCCCAACTTTTATTCCTTTAAAGTAATATTATTAGATTTGCAAGAACGATGACGAGGGGAAAAATTAAATTCTTTGCCCGGGTTCCTTTAAAAGATATCCACGGCCCCAGATTGTTTCAATTAATGGATATCCACATTCTTTTTGTAATTTTTTTCTTAATTTACATATAAATACATCAATGATCTTAAGGTCAGGCTCATCAATTCCTCCGTATAAATGATTTAAAAAAATTTGTTTTGTTAAAGTGATGCCCTTTCGAACAGATAAAAGCTCGAGTATAGAATATTCAGTATGGGTTAGTTTTAATTTTTTACCTTCTACTGAGGCTATTTTGGTTTCAATATTTAAACATAAGGGGCCTGTGGTGATCGTTGATGTTGTATGGCCTTGAGAGCGCCGAATTAAGGCATGGAGCCGCGCAATTAATTCGTCTTGGGAAAATGGTTTTGTCATGTAATCATCAGCACCTAAAGAAAGGCACCTAACTTTATCATCAACACTATTAAGACCGGATAATACTAAAACAGGAATTTTCATATGTTGAGAACGGATTGTTTTCAAGACTTCATACCCGTCGATATCAGGTAACATAAGATCCAATATCAACAAATCATATTCATAAATACGACTCACTTCTAAAGCTTCTTCTCCAAGATCAGTAGTATCCCATATGAATTTATGAGAATTCAAAATTCTTCCAATACTCCTAGCGGTTAAAGAATCATCTTCAACGATTAAAATACGCATACAAAAAGAACAGCACACTACTACTTTTAGTATTAGTTAATTTTTAAATTAAATAAATATTAATTTTTATAATTATAAATACAAAAAATTTCAAATAAAAAATTGTTATTAGTTAAGATATATTTGTCCTGAATTGCTCTTTAGAATTGTAAGGATACAGTTGAAAAAGATCTTCTAAATCATAAAATTTCCTGGCTTCTGGCTTCATTAAATGAATTGTGGACATTCCTGCTAGGTCAATCAATAGCCAATCCGATTGAGAATCACCTTCTGTGTAGGTATGTTTTTTAAACTCTTTGGAAATTTCTTGGGATATGGCATGCATTTGACGATTCGATAGAACCGTTGCCACAATGGTATAATCAGTCAAAGAAAAAGGACCACCCACTTGAATGTTTTCACCTTTTTTATCATTAATAATTTTAAGAATGCGCATTGCCACGTCATCAAGCTTCATTGATGTTTAAAACATTCATAATCCTTAAAATTATAATACCTGGGTACGCAAAAGAGTCAAGATAACAATGATCACATACTTTTTATATGTCTTATCAATACTGGGGCTCAGTTTAATTTTTTTTATTCCAGATCAACTGGTTGATCTGAGTCCATTATGGTGTTCAGTGGTAATTGTATCGAGCATTACATTACTGGGGCTGATGATTGTCAAAATCATTGAGATTCGATCATTTTGGTTAAAATCTCTTAAAACAAAGCTTCATTTTTTTTTATCCAGTATATTTTTTTTAACGGCTTTTATCCCCAGTTTTTTGATATTGATATTATCATTTTTTTTTATTGAATTTCAGCTAAACAATTGGTTTGGACGTCCCGTTCAAAATGTATTTCATAATGCCGAGAAAATTGGTGAATCCTATTTAAAAGAATACCGAAAAACTATTGATTCATATGTGTTGCGGCTGGTGATGATTTTAAGGCCCCAAATGTCATATCTCATGGACCACACATCACAATTTCATCAAATGATTAATGATGCATCAGATGAATTAAATTTAGATGAAATTTTAATTTTTAATGATGATAAGCAAGTCGTATGTAAATCAGCACTGACCTTTTCTTTGGCTTTTGAAAAAATTTTAGACAGCGATTTTAAAAAAGCTCAAAAAGGGTCAATTGTGACGTTTGACCACAAAGATCGCGTACGCGCATTGGTGTTGTTGGATCCTGTGACAAAAACGTATTTATTTATTGGAAAAGTCATTGACCCCAAATTGTTGGGGTATTTAAAACAAACCCAATGGTCCAGCCAATCGTATCAACATTTGTTGGATCAACATGATCGTATGAAAATCTTTTTTATCAGCTATTTTATTTTATTATCATTAGTCATTTTGACGTATTCCATGTGGTGGGCGCTGCGTTTAGGGAATCGGTTATTTCACCCTATTTCAAATTTAATCGATGCCGCAACGCAAATATCCCACGGAGAGCTCAATATCCTTGTTCCAGAAATGAATACAAAAACAGAATTTGATGATTTGGTTGTATCATTTAATCAAATGACGACTCAATTAAGAAAGCAAAAAAAGGATCTCATTTACTCGCAAAAAAAAGCCACTTGGTCAGATATCGCTAGGAAAATTGCCCATGAGATTAAAAATCCTTTAACACCCATTCAACTGAGTGCCGAACGATTGAAACGTAAGTTTTTAAAATACATCCATGATGGGGACGTTGACGTATTTAATAACACCATTGACACAATTATCCGGCAAGTGGGAACGATTGAGCGTTTAGTGAGTGAATTTTCCAATTTTGCAAGGCTGCCAGAGCCGATTATGCACCTTCATGAGATTGCTCCAATCATCCAAAATCACGTTAATTTACAAAAAATTGCCTTTCCAGAGATTGATTTTAAATTGCAATTAGACGTTGACCCTGATGTTAAAATTTTGTGTGATGAGGGGCAAATAGGTCAAGTGATCTTAAATTTGGTTCAAAATGCGGCACAGGCTTTGAGTGAATCCCATACCCAAAATCCCTGGATCCATATGAACATCACATCGAAAGGGTTGTCCATCGAAGATAATGGACCAGGATTTCCCGAGCATATTTTGCAAAATATTTTTGAACCTTATTTTACAACACGAAAAAATGGCACCGGCTTGGGGTTGGCCCTCAGCGGTAAAATTATTAAAGATCACGGATGGTCCATCCACTGCCATAATAAAAAAAATGAACCAGGGACACAGATTTTAATCACGTGGTAAATTTTATGTGATTGTTTCGCGTTTGACAAATTTATTAAAAAAAATTACTTTTATTTAAATGGGGATTAAGTTAAAGCTATTTATAAAAATATGGATGCTTGTATTGATAAAAGATTATTAGGAAAATCGTAAGAAGATGGGAGATTTTTGGGGGCTGGTCGTATTAATCCTTACATTTATAATTATCGATAAAAATAATCATATTCTTCATATTAAATCCACTATATTTAAGTGTCTTATTTTCTTACATAGCCTAGTTATCATTGATATTTTTTTATATGAATTTCTTGACAACGCAGATGCTGCTTCCTTTTATATCAAAGCTGCTCAAAGAGCTTCTTTATTAGATTTTGATTTTCTTTCTTTCACTGGGGCTGAGTTTTTTACATCTGCATTAGGATTTGTCATGACAATTTTTGG
>JBIKYJ010000069.1:0-4827 GCA_044355315.1 Alphaproteobacteria bacterium
ATAATAAATCTGATGCTTGAGATGCATCATGTTTATATAGAATCATCCAATAAAAAACATCCATGACATCTTGAATCACTTGGCAAGGGTCAGATCCCTCCTCAGACATGTGATGGGTTAATGTGATGACCTCTGATACTTGACCGCTGAGCATCGCACGAATAAGATTTAAAATTTTTAACACGTCTTGAGCTCCAACCATGTCTTTGATGGTCTTTTCATCAAAAGACCCAAGAGCAATGGCTTGATCACACAAAGATAAAGCATCTCTCATAGATCCTTTGGCCATTCGGGCAATGGTTTGCACTCCCAAAGGATCAAAAGAAATGTGTTCATGCTTCAAAACATAGACCAGATGATCCACAATACTTTTGACATCAAAGGGCTTTAGTTCAAATTTTTGACACCGAGATAAAATGGTGGCGGGAATTTTGTGCATATCAGTGGTCGCCAAAATAAATACCACGTGGGACGGGGGCTCTTCCAATGTTTTAAGAAGAGCATTGAAGGCACTTTTGGAGAGCATATGAGCTTCGTCAATAATAAAAACTTTATAAAAACCTTGTACAGCTTTGTAGCGTACCGAATCAATAATGTTGCGCATACTGTCAACAGAGGTATGAGACGCTGCATCGATTTCAATGACATCTAAATGTTTCCCCTCATCCATAGCCATACAAGACGTGCAGGTTAAACAAGGTTTAACGTCTTGTGATGTACAATTTAATGCCCTTGCAATGATACGAGCCGTTGTCGTTTTTCCAATACCACGAATACCATGCAAAACAATTCCTTGAGGAACTTTGTGTTGATCAAAAGCATTGATCAGTGTATTTCTCAAAATATCCTGACCTAATAAATCCTTTAATGTTTTGGGGCGATAACGTCTGGCAAGAGATAATGACATAACAGGTGTAGCAATAGTGTTTACATATTGTACCTTGGTCTTTATCTGTTCATAAATTTTAAACTATCTCTCAACTTTTAATCGTGCACTAGCGTCACAAACTCATCCAATATGTTAGGATAATTCTATTGATAAACTACAGTTATATATTATGTCTGTTATTGTGAGGTTTGCTCCAAGTCCAACTGGTTTTTTACATATTGGCGGTGCAAGAACCGCCCTGTTTAATTATTTATTTGCACGTCATCACGGTGGACAGTTTTTATTGCGTATCGAAGATACAGACCGGAAACGTTCCACCCAAGACTCTATCGATGTAATTTTTCAAAGTATAGCTTGGCTTGGTCTTGACTTTGACGGCGAGCCTGTTTTCCAATTTGCAAGATTTAAACGTCATCAAGAGGTTGCCTATGATCTTGTTGAAAAAGGAGAAGCTTATTTTTGTTATTGTTCTTGTGATGAATTGGATGCCATGCGTGAAGAGGCAGTTAAAAACAAACACCGTTATCGTTATAGTGGAAAATGTAGATATCGAACAGATCATCCGAGTGATATTAACCCCGTTGTTCGTCTTAAAGCACCTAGCAGCGGCATGACAATCATCTATGATCTTATCCAAGGGGAGGTTAAAGTTCAAAATGACCAATTGGATGATATGATTTTACTCAGAAGCGATGGCACACCTACATATATGTTATCGGTTGTGGTAGATGATCATGATATGAATATCACCCATATTATCAGAGGAGATGACCATTTAACCAACGCCTTTCGTCAATATCAATTATACGAAGCATGTGGGTGGGATGTTCCAGCTTTTGCTCACATGCCTCTCATACATGGTAGTGATGGAGCGAAATTATCAAAACGTCACGGGGCAACGGGAACAAAAGATTACGAGGACATGGGAATTTTACCTGAGGCTATGCGTAATTATCTATTAAGACTGGGGTGGGCTCACGGTGATGATGAAATAATATCAACACCTCAAGCAATTGAATGGTTTTCCTTGGATGCGATTGGTCGCTCTCCATCTCGATTTGATTTACAAAAATTGCTTAGTTTAAATGCCCATTATTTAAGACGTACTGATGATCACATTTTAGTTGATTACTTTAAACGTCTTGAACCAGTGATCAATGAGCGTCTGTTAAAGGGTATGAAAGGACTTAAAGATCGATCAAAAACGATTAATGATTTATTGAAGCAAGGAAAATTTTATATTCAAAAACCCATTGTTCAAAATATAGAGTATCCTGTCTATTTCCCAGATCTTGTCAAAGAATTGTCTGAGTTAAATGATTTTTCAAAGGAGACCATTGAGGCATATTTTCGGCAATTTTGTGAAAAAAAATCACTTAAACTGGGAGATGCTAGCAAGGTGGCACGGTTATTGCTAACAGGTTTAACAGTATCACCAAGCATTTTCGAGATCATGAGCATTTTGGGCCAAAGTGAAACTCTTGATCGCCTCAGGTATGAAAAAAAGACTTAGGGGTTACAGCCTTATTGAAATATCCATTGTTTTAGGGGTTATAGGAATCCTAACCTCAGGATTCCTACCATTTTGGATGTCAGTGAAAAAAACATCGTCTCATCATGTAAATCATCAAAAAATGGAACAATTATTAAAAGTTTTAGGATCATTTTTAACATTACACAAATATTTACCGTGTCCATCTCATGACAAGGATGATGGAATTGCGCCCAAGGTATGCTCCTCTTCTTTTGGTTATATTCCTTATAAAACACTCAATGTTCCCAAAAATATGGCTCAAACTGTATCAGGAGAATGGATAACGTATGGTGTTGACCCTGCCTTTACAACGCCATTTAAAAGCTTAGTTGACCCAGATCGAATGTTCCCAGACATGGGTGTTTATTGTCGTAAAAAAAACTTTGAGCCTATTTTAAAAATTGATGAATCGGACTTATCATTAAAGCAATTTGATCCGATTGTAATGTTTTTAATGGTTGGTAAACCTCATAGAAATGGGTTTTTTATTCAGTTGTCTCAACAATCTGAGGTGTTGACACGTTATTATACCCGGTCTCATTTCCTAAGCTTATACAGTATTGGGCCATGCCGACCTTAAAAGCATTTATGAAGATATTAAAAGACACCTTCATAAATGCCATTTTTATCTATGTTTATTTCTTTTTTTTTCCTTTTTTCTTCTTTTTCCCTTTTTTCTTCTTTTTCTTTGATTTTTTTACATCTTTATCATCGTTTGCAGCTTCTTTGGGAGATGCTTCTAATTTTTCTCCAGGAGCTGCTAGAGCATCTGTAGAATTTTTTTGCACAGCCATAGCTTCATCAGATGCTTCTTCTGCAGAATAAGCCATCGTTATTGAAAAAAAGCTGATCATACTCAATAATGCAAACATCTTTGATTTAATTTTGTGTGACATGTTTAAGGAATCCATTTAAGTTTCTTACGTTATTATTACATCAATAAAATATTTAATAAATAGTTAATAAAATAATTATTTGTTAATAAAAAAAACTAGGAGATATTTGAAATTGGATTGTGATTTTTGAGTGAAAAGATTTTTACTGTGATCAACTGAAAAAATTGAAAAAAAATCTAAGTTGATAACAAAAAAAAGAGCAATGTAATTAAGATGTTAAAATCTCCAAATAATGTTTAACCAAATTTTCGGTTGTGTGTGTCATATTATTGGGGGGGACTTGTTGAAAGGCAGTCATAATTTTGGCGGGGTCAAATCCTAAGTTTTGAAGAGCTAAAAAGGCCTCCTGTTGATAAGGTGACAAATGAGATGATACAGGTAAGTCCGGGCGATCTTTTAATTCATTTAATAAACGTGTAATGCTTTTTGGACCAAGCCCTGAAATATTTTTAAATATATATTTATTTTGACTAACAATTCCTTCAATCATTTGATCAATAGAAAGACTAGATAATATATTCAAAGCAGTTTTGGGGCCAATACCTTGTACCCCATTTAAAATGGCAAACCATTGATGTTGATGGGCATCTATAAAACCAAAAAGATGCACACCATCTTGGCGTATCATCATATCAATATAAAAAGTATATGTTTGTCCCGTATACAAAGTATGTTTCAAAGACATTGGGATCATAATAAAAAAACCAATACCAGATACATTCAAAATAACACCATCTGGTAACAGTTCATCTAAAATACCACTTAGTTTTTTAATCATAAATGATAGTAATTCCGGTACCAACTCACAAAGTTTAGAAGACCTTGACCAATATCAGTTGTCGGCTTAAACCCAAGATCGATCATTGTATAATCAATATCTGCAATTGTTTCAGGAACATCTCCAGGTTGCATATCCTCAAATTGCATAATGGCTTTTTGGCCGATAACATCTTCCAATGTATGAATGAAATCCATAAGATGTTCACTTTTATTGTTACCAATATTATATACTTTGTAATAATGTGGAATTTTTTTAAGAGCACCGATTGTTCCTTGGATAATATCGTCAATGTATGTAAAATTTCGACGCATGTTTCCATGATTAAAGACGCGTATGGGGCGACCTTTTAAAATGGCATCTGTAAATAAAAATGCAGACATGTCAGGACGTCCGTAAGGACCATACACCGTAAAAAAACGAAGACCTGTGGTTGGGATTTTAAATAAATGAGAATAGCTATGGCTCATCAATTCATCGGCTTTTTTTGTAGCTGCATACAAAGAAATTGGATGATCCACGGGGTCTGTAACAGAAAATGGCAACTTTTTATTGTTACCATAAACGGAAGAACTGCTGGCATACACAAAATGAGACACATTTAAATGCCTTGCAATTTCCAACATATTCAGATGTCCGATTAAATTAGATACACCATAGATCATTGGCTTTTCTAATGAATAACGAACCCCTGCTTGGGCAGCTAGATGAACAATATGGCTAATTGATA
>JBIKYJ010000070.1:0-4790 GCA_044355315.1 Alphaproteobacteria bacterium
TCTATTTCAATATCACTTTTGGGTGTTGATCTACAATTTAGCTCCACAAATGGACCAAAATTTTGTAATGATTTTTTATGGATTTCTTTAGCAACACTTCTTTTCCCACATCCTACTTGTCCTTGAATCAATAGATGTTCAGGCGATTGAGATAATTCTTCAATTTTTGAAAAAACAGCCATCATTAAAGGAGTTTTTCCTATTAAAGATTGTCCTATACCCGTTTTCAAACGCATTTCATCACTTTCTTGTTGTAATCTGGAATGTCGGATCGCTGCTTCGATGGTAGAGATGAGCTTTTGAATTTGAAATGGCTTCGCTAAAAAATCAAAAGCTCCTTTTTTAATGGATGATACAGCTGCATCAACAGTCTCATGACCACTGATCATGATCACAGGAACATAAGGATGATTTGATTTAATAATATCCAAAATATTCATGCCATCACGGACTCCATTACCTAACCAAATATCCAAAATAACCGCAGTTGGTTGACATTTTTTAATCTCATCTAAAGCTTCAATGTTATCTGATGCAATACGTGTCATATAGCCCTCATCTTTCAATACATCAGATATGAGATCTCTAATGTCTTTTTCATCATCTACAATCAAAATGTCACAAGCCATAAAAAAAACTAACTCTACACCGTTGTCACATGATAACAATTTTTTTTAGAATCATCATTTGTTTTTTTGTAATGTTTTTAATTTCAAGGGTTGGTTCTTCTTTCAATCATTAATTTTTTGTTTTTGTGTGCTTAAAAATTAACTATTTATTCATAAATGTATGTTTAATCTTAAAGTTAAGAGTAAGAAAGAATTGTTTGATCAATGGATGCAACAAATTCGAAAAGCAACAAATCCTTTAATCCTCTTGGACAGATGCCAAGCTATCATGACCAGGTAGAAAGCATCTGCCAATCGACAAAAATGATGACGGATTTTATGAAAAAAGTTCAAGATATGCAAATGCATTATCTCAATGAAGTAGTAGAAAGCACAACCACTATGATTGGAAAAATGATGTCTATGCATCATAATTCACAGAGTAGTTCATCATCGAATGTGACAAATTATTCCGACTATATAGGACAGCACCTTAAAAAAACAATGGACCATTCCAGAAATTCCATAAAAATTTTAAAGTCTAATCATGCAAAAGTGCAGTCATTTTGGGAGTCAAAGTTTAAACCCCATTAAAATAGATGCCATACTAAGGGGTCAGATAAATGACAAAAAGACTGACTCCTATTCATATAAGAGAGCCTTTTATACGACGCCGTCTAATTAGATGGTATCGGAGCTCATGTCAAAGACATTTTTTGCGTTCTGAAAGCCTAGAAAATACTCTCGTTCTAAGATTTTATTTTTTATTTTTACATAAAATTCATTATAGTAATGTTTGAAAAACATTTGCCGGTCTTGTTAATTTTAAAATGAAAACTGCTGTGAGCTCATACACCCTATGTATTTTTTAAAAAAATCATGGGAAAATACAAAAAGGGTCCTTTATATATGAACATCATGTCCTCTATAAATTTACCAGAAGCTATCATAGTCTTAGTTGTGAATAGTGTTATTATTGTACCAAAAACAAAAGGTATTGTGCCCGTTTTTAATATTGACCAATTAAAAGCCATTGGTGATGCGATTAAAGATGGAACGTTTATTGGTATCGTTCAAAAATCAGATGATGGGCAGATTTATGCTATAGGAACCTTAACCAAAATATTAGATATTAATGAAATTGATATAGATAGTGGCTCTATTAAAAAAAAAGATGATTTAAAAAACTTTGATCATACGGCTGTTTTATTGACCTTAGGCGGCATATCACGATTTAAGATAGAACAAAAAGAACAATTTAATGGGTATCTTTTGGCCAAAGTAAGCTATGATAACTATGTAGTTGATATGGTTGAACATCATGATTTTTCAATGGATAGGCATCGATTAATGGGTGCATTAAAAAAATATTTAAAAAAATTAGACGTAGAACACAACCTGGATGAATTAATGAAATTTTCAAATGAAAAACTTGTTCATGTTTTGACAATGTTTTGTCCCCTTGATTCAAAAGAAAAACAAGCTTTACTAGAAACCCCAAGTATTATTGAGCAATACAAAATGATGACAAAATTGTTGGAAATTTCTAGTTATGGTTATGGTAACAGTACAATGGTGCATTAAATGATACAAAAAAAAATAGAAGAAATTATCCACAACCATCCGGTTGTCATTTTTATAAAAGGAACAAAAGATTTTCCCATGTGTGGATTTTCATCCGTGGTTGTAACAATTTTAAAACGTCTTGATATCAATTTTATCGATATCAATGTGTTAGATGACCCACACATTAGCCAAGGCATCAAAGACTATTCAGATTGGCCGACAATCCCTCAATTATATATTCATGGAGAATTTATCGGTGGATGCGACATTACAAAAGAGTTGTATGAAAAGGGTGAGCTTCAAAAGTTATTAAACATTATGTAACCATATCAATAATGACGCGTTTTTTATTATGCTTTGCATCTCTTTTTTTAGGAATTCAAATTCCCAAAGTGCAAGAACACATTATCATGTGGTGCATAAAAAAATATACAAAACTGCCTCCTGTTCATATTGAGTGTGATATTGGATTTGCGCCATTTTTTTTAAATCTCAAGACGATTCATGTTGATGATATGGTCAATATGCGTGACATAGAGGTAAATTATCGGTTTTTAACAAATATTGATGTAAATATTAAATATTTTGAAACATTAATTCCTCATCCCCATGAGTCTCTCAGATCAACTATGCCCATACGTGGCCATGGACGAGGATCTTTCAAAAATTTAAGTAATTTTGAATTAACCATTGATAGCAATGTAGGGCAATTGAATATCAATGAAAACACGACCAATGCACAATTAAAAATTCCAAAACTTCATGATATGCTTCCAGCTTTAACGGTGACATGTTCTATGGCTACATTTTCTCCTGAATTAGGCGTTAAATTGATATCTATTCAAGGGGAAGGATGGGTTTTGAAAAAACCTGCATATTTGTATTTAAATCAAGTGTGTGATCCCATTGACATCATCTCGCCTTACGGACAGATATTTATTAATGAGTTGGTTATTCCTTTTGATTATGTTGATAAAGGAATTATTAAAAATAATAAACCATGGCAAGGACGTGCCGCCATTCATATTGATAAAGGTATTCCTCTTCATGTGATATGCCAATTAAAAGGAATACAAAATGTGCCATTTTTTGATATGACAACGGATATTAATATTGCAAAATTATTTAAAGGAGTCGCACATTTCAAAGGGTCTTTTGATGATGCTATATTGTTAATTAAAGGAACATCACCATATGGACACATTGATGGAACAACACGCGTTCATTTAACCAATCAATCATTTAAAAATCTGATACTATCCGCCCAAGGTAATCTTAAAAACATTGATACAGATGATATTTTAGAGGGGAAATATTTAATCAAATTAACGGGTTTTGGAAGGTTTTTAAATCCAATGATCGAAGGATTTATTGAAGTAAAACAAGGTCTTTATACTAATCTTGATAATGGCACCACTCTTCAAAATATTAACCTTAAAGCTATTTTAAAAAATAAAAAAATCCTCATCCAACAGTGCACAGGATACGACGCCCCTCAAAAAGTCAAAAAACAGCCTAAAATGTTTCAGGCAAAAGGCTCCATTAATCTGTTGAATATTCAAAATCCAACGATAGATTTAAATATTTCTTTTCAAGATTTTCAAATTGCTGATTCACCTTTTTTTTTTGCGCGTTTTGATGGAAATTTGAATATATTAGGAACCATTCAACACCCTTTGATTAAAGGCCATGCTCAATTAAAAAAAGGACGTATTGTCTTAGACGAGGTCACTGCTTTTGATACTTCTAAGATCAAAATTATCAATAAACCTATTAAAAAAAATAAAAAGACAAAGGCACATTTGCAAATTCCCATTGATATAAAATTAGATATTCCATCTAAATTATACATACGTGGGATGGGGTTTAACAGTGAATGGAAAGGAAAGCTTTGGGTCAAAGGCAATTTACCAGATCCATATTTAGAGGGGCAACTCAGTTCAAAGCGAGGATTTTTTAATTTTGTTGGAAAACGATTAAAACTTCAAAAAAGTTATATTTTTTATTCGATGAATTATCCAAATCAACCTAAATTATCGATTGTGATGGTTAAAAGTTCATTGGACAGTCCTGATGTGTTTTTAAAAATGTTAGGCCAAACTCCAAAAATTGAATTTTCAATTACAACATTCCCAGAAAAATCAGTTTTGGATGGTTTATCTTTGTTGATTTTTTCAAAGGAATCTAAAGATATTTCTTTACTGCAAGCAGCACAACTCACCAGTGTCTTCAAGGTGTTTAAGAGTAAAAAAGATATTAATCTTTTAACTCAAGTTCAAACAATTTTAGAAAATGCACCTATTCATTTAAAGAACTATGAGCGATTTGATGCTAAAAAAGGTGAGGTAAAATACACAAATGCGATTGGTATTTCCAAAGAATTTAAAAATGCCCAGGTCTCAATTGACCAAAGCACAGAACAGCACAGCTCAACCCAATTGTCTGTTCAAGTTCCATTATCAAAAAATTTGAATATAGATGCAACAATGGGAACCGAACATTCTGGCATTGGCCTTAATTATCAAAAACGTTATTAATAGATCAACTTAGATATACACTTTAGAAAATATTTTAAAATAATGTGTAACCTCTCTAATCCAAATCCGCAAATGCATC
>JBIKYJ010000071.1:0-4621 GCA_044355315.1 Alphaproteobacteria bacterium
ATCTTCCGAGATGTTTTTTTTCAGGATAGCATAATTGTGATGCTGTGATATGATGAAGTTAGGATAGAAGTCAACATAAGATGATAGAAAAATGAAAAACTGTTTTGATGTGATCTGATGTTTGTCTATCCATTAGACCTACTGCGGAAGTAAAAAATTAGAGATTGAAAAATAAAACATAATCTCCCCCTTGTCGTTGTTTTGTATTAAGCAGCAGCAAATCCATTTTTCATGTTGACAATTCCAGCAATAATATTGAATTTGACATGATATCTTTTCCATTTGTTACGATAACGTTCAGATAAAATTTTAAATGTTTTAATTTGTCCAAAGACATTTTCTATCTTAACTCTGGCTTTTGATAAAGCACAGTTGTGATCTTTTTGATCTTGAGTCAAAGGATTATTTTTTTAGGTCTTTATCTTGGTTGTTCCGTTGCGTCAATAATCAAAGATATTTATTCACTTTTGCATAAAATCTTAAATACTGACAACTTCCGCAGCAGGTCTAATGCCAGACAAAACTGCCAATAATGTTGTGCCAATGAGGGTCATCAACGAATAAAGAACTTGGATCTTCAACATCTTTAAAATAATTTCCTAAAAATGGTTTCATTTTGTTGTAAATTTACCATAAATTTTCATGCGTAAGTCCTGGGTGCATCACATATTCGTGTTTACTCATATTTGTTTTTTTTTTTTTACAATCGTATAATAAGCATTATTTAACCTATTTAATTGTTTGAATTTATGTCTGACATTCAAAAAGAAGTGACCGATTTGATTGCCAAAAAACTTGGTGTAGACGTGTCCAAAGTTGTTGAAAATGCCAACCTTATTAATGACTTGGGCGCGGATAGTTTGGATCAAGTAGAGCTTGTGATGGAATTAGAAGAGAAACTTGGTATTGAAATTCCTGAGGAAAAAGCTCAAAAGATTGCAACTGTTGGTGATTTATTTAAATTTATCGAATCACATCAAAAATAAATGGAAAGAGTTGTTATTACTGGTCTTGGTATGGTGACACCCCTTGGGTGTGGTGTTCGTTCAACATGGTCATCTTTGATCAAGGGGCTCAGTGGAATTGTCAAAATTGATCGTTGTCCAATTGATAATCTCAGTGTTCAAATTGCTGGACAAGTTCCTGAGGTTGGTGATAACGCATTTATTTTAGATGAACACATCCCTGTGAAAGATCAAAAAAAGATGGACCGCTTTATTATGTATGCTGTTACGGCGGCAGAAGAAGCCATCAAAGATGCTAATTTAAAAGTTCAATCACAAGAACACGCTGAAGATATTGGAGTCATGATTGGATCTGGTATTGGAGGCCTTCCATTGATCAATGACATGGCATTTGTGTTAAAAGAAAAGGGAGCACGAAGGGTTAGCCCATTTTTTATTCCGGCGTCTTTGATTAATTTAGCATCGGGGCATGTATCTATACGTCATGGATTTAAGGGGCCAAATCACGCAGTTGTCACAGCTTGTGCAACGGGGGCCCATGCCATTGGAGATTCTATGCGTCTTATTCAATATGGGGATGTAAAAGTCATGGTAGCCGGTGGCACAGAAGGAGCGATTTCACCTCTTGGTATTGCTGGATTTTCTTCTGCTAGAGCACTCGCATCATCTTATAATGGTAATCCTACAAAAGCATCTCGTCCGTGGGATAAAAAACGCGAAGGTTTTGTCATGGGAGAAGGAGCAGGAGTTATTGTTCTGGAGTCTTTAAGTCATGCTTTGTCACGTAATGCAAAAATTTACGGGGAAATCGTAGGATATGGCTTGTCTGGCGATGCTTATCATAGTACCTCCCCCGCAGAAGATGGTGATGGGGCCTACCGTGCGATGAGAAATGCTTTAAAAAAACAAAGTATTAATCCGTCTGATATTGATTATGTGAATGCCCACGGAACATCAACGCCTACCGGAGATGTGGCTGAAATTCGAGCGATGAAAAGATTATTCCAAGACCATATTTATAAATTAAGTATTTCATCAACAAAATCTTCTATTGGACATTTATTAGGTGCCGCTGGCAGTGTGGAAGCTATTTTTTCCATTTTATCCATGCGTGATGGAATGATTCCACCAACCTTAAATCTGGACGATCCTGATGATGAATGTAAAGGTATTGATCTAACGCCTCATGTAGCACGTGCCAAAGATATCTCATGTGTCATGAGTAATTCTTTCGGATTTGGTGGGACGAATGCGTCATTAGTTTTCAAAAAGTTTATTTAAGGAATGAATAGCCGCACCTTATCAAGGATTGTTTTGATTCAGATTTTGTACGAGGAATCTTATCAACATTCTTTTTTGTCAGATGAGCGTATTAATGAATTAATTGAGTTTAATGAATTTAATAGGTTAAAACCTAATAAAATCATGGTGATGACATTGTTAAATCTTTACCATGAACATACAGATTCTTTGAGAACAATCATTGATTCATGTTTAAAAAATGGTCAGCTTAACGATTGGTCATTACTTTTAAAATGCATTGTGGAAATGGGTGCGTGCGAGGTGTTGTATCAACCAGATTTACCTATGAATGTTATTATTGATGAGTACATTCAAATGGGGAAATTCTTTTCGTTCGATGATAAGGTAAGCCTGATTCATGGATTGTTACACCAAGTTGGATTACAGAGAATCTTGTCCACTGATATTCAGTAGACTTCAGACTTCTATCCCGTGGCATTGATGATGATAATCTGATTTTTCAGATGTAAAGAGTCTAACAATTTTGCAATTATTGTCATTTTATTCAATGTATCATAGACTTTTTTTTGGTCAAGAATGAAATCATCTTTTGTAGGAAAAGCTCCCACAAAGTGCGTTTTTGACATCTCATGTCACAACTTTTAAAATTCATTGTGGAAATCGGTGTGTGTATGGTGCAATTAAAAGTTGACATAATTTTTTTTTATATATTATAAATATGTAACTAAACTTTTAAAATTTCGAAAAATGAACACAAAATTTAAAAACTTAAAAATTTTAACATTACTTCTGGTTTCTAGTGCCACTTTTTCTATGGAAAGTTCGACAAATATCTCGATTCATGAATCAAGTCAAAATCAAAAAAAATTCCAACATTTTAAGCAATCAGCACTAACTGTTGCAGATTATAAATTAAATCAAGTAAAAAATGGTATTGAGAATCTCGAGCGAGTCAACGGCCAGGGTCGCTTGAATGCAGAAATAAAAAAAAATGATAGGTTTAGAAAACAATGTTTCCAACATGTATCTTCAATTTAAAAAAGACATAGAAGACGCTAAAGATATTAAAGAATTATTTAAAATTTGTTTTGATATGAATACTTTTACGATGAATAGTATCTATGAAATACAAGGAAAGACACTATTGGACTATATATATATGCAGGCATATGTTAAGAATGATCATTATGTTACAAGCAAAGCTAATTTTGGATATAAAGATTATGACCAGAAAATTTTTCGTTCTACAAAAATTAAAAACAGATGGAAGGCTGAATCAGACGTAAAGGCATCAAAAAATCTAACAATTGATGAAGCTAATCAAATGAACCAATTCAATGTTTTTGCTATTGTCTCCGTAGAATATCGGTACCATTCTCTGTGGGGTCTTTGTTGTCAGATGTCTACAGTGCATGATATTGATATAAGTGATATTAATAATGACTTGACGAAAATATTTTTTAATAAGGGGAGTTATTTTAGGTATTTATTCCCGGATGTCTCGTATCATGATGATATAGAAAGAATTAACTATTTCTTTGATGAATATGGGACAAAAGATTTCTTTGAATATATGGATAGTCAATTAGATAGATATAAAAAGGTGACTCACGCTGATGTGCATCAGGAATTCTTATCAAGTATATCACAAAATGAAAGATTTGAGGATCAAGATACTTGTTTGGATACTGTCGTCCAAAGAGTAATCCAAAGATTAATAGGAGAAGATAAAAAAACATTTGAAGAGGGACTTCGTGATTATGCAAGTAACAAAAAATTAATGGAGTATCATGAATATTTTCAAGGTAAATTATTAGACCAAAATTCATTAAAAAGTTTAAAAATTGGTCAAATTGATAACAAAATAAAACTTATGATGAACAAGTTTTCCTTCAATAAGTGTGATCAGGAACGATACAATGTATTAGATAAAACTCTAAAAAAAAATTTGTTGTTATTTGCTATAAATTGTATAGATATTAAGTTAGGGAATAAAAAAAATAATCAAGAACATTTAAATACAGATATTACTAAAGAAAAAATTGTTGAAGAACAAAAAGAGGCAGAGAAAGTAGAAATTAATAATTCGATTGCTACAGATATTACTATTGTTGAAGAACAAAAAGAGGCAGGGCAAATTGAGACAGGAAAAAATAACAGTCTTATGATGAGTAAAGCAGATAGAAAACGTCAAGAGTTGGCGGCACAAAAACGACAAAGCCTAGCAGATGACATAAAAAAGAGAAAAGAAGACATGGAAAAAGAGATAAATGCTTTTACAAACTTCTCTATAGTCAATCACATTAAGGCTGTCCAAATTCTTGGGTTTCATTCAATGCCAAAGTTATAGCCTCATAAACATCCTCTATTATTCTTCGACACTGTTTAACTTT
>JBIKYJ010000027.1:0-10939 GCA_044355315.1 Alphaproteobacteria bacterium
CTCATGGTCATTCCTATACCGCTAATCCTTTGGCGTGCAAAGCTGCCGTATGTTCTTTGGCTTTGCTCAAAGAAACACAATGCCAAAATGCTGTTCAACGTATCAATAAAGCTCACAAGAAAGGGTTACTTTTACTAAAAAAATCTTGTGCATTCATTCAAAAAATACGCCATATTGGAACGATTGCGGCCTTTGATATAGACATAGCTATTCCTATGGAAATCCTTAAAAAAAGATTCATAGATAATGGCCTTTTATTGCGTCCTTTAGGGACAACAGTATATTTACTGCCTCCTTATTGTGTCAGCGATGATGATTTAGACTATGTTTATAAAAAAATATCTGAGATTTGCATTATTGAATGCGATAATGCAATAATTAGCCACGTAATTAAATAAAAAATTTCAAATAAAAATGTCGTCTGATTGTACACTATTTTTCAAAAGATGGCTCAAGCGTCCTTCTCAACTGGGAACATTTTTGCCATTTGGTAAGCGGTTATCTCGTTGGATGGCGAGTTTTATTCCTAAAGAAGGAAAAATATTGGAGTTAGGATCAGGCGTTGGGAGGGTGACTCAATACATACCAGATCATAATACGGATCGTTTTATTGGAATTGAAATAGATCCTGAATTATCAACTTTTTTAAAATCGAGATTTCCTGATACAAAAATCGTTACAGGAGATGTAAAAAATTTAGATTCAATTATTCCTTCTAATTGGATTGGGCACGTTAATTGCATTATATCAGAAGTTCCTTTAATGTATATGCCTTTATCAGAGCGGGAATGTTTAATCAACTCTGCATTAAATATTTTAAGTGATAAAGGATTTATTTTGCATGCAACATACAGTATTTTTTCGCCTATTCATCAAATCAAAACAATTCAACAAGAATGTGTGGGAATGTATTTTTTGCATTTACCGCCGTGCTTTTTGTGGAAATATACAAAAAAATAAGACCATTCATGTCCGGTAAGAATATTGGTTTTTGGACATTATTATCCATTGTGTTAGGTGCTCAGATTGGTGCGGGCATAATGACACGTCCAACAGCATTGGCTCCTTTGGGTTTTTGGGGGCAAATGGGTTGGATTTGCAGTGCAGGAGGAGCCATAGTACTAGCATTGGTTTTTTCTAATTTGTCAAAAACATCTCATGAAGCAGGTGGGCCTCATATTTATATTAAAAAAGCATTTGGAGAAAAGATTGGTTTTTTTATGGCGTTTTCTTATTGGATGGTGTCATGGATCAGCACATTAATTTTAGTCGTTACAACGGTTGCTTATCTGAAACCATTTTTACCTTACTCTGATCATATTGTCATTTGGGAGATCATTGTTTTTTACACCTTTGTTATAGTCAATCTTATGGGATCAAAATTTTTTGCAAGCATAGATATTATGTTAATGATTTTAAAGGTCATACCAATTTTAATTATTCCAATTAGTTTGTTTCTATTTTTACCTAATATTACTATTGATCAAAAAATTTGTGAGCCCTCATCATGGAGGATATGTCTTATGCAAGGGACATTTTTAACATTTTGGGGATTTATTGGTGTCGAAAGTGCAACGGCACCGGCCAACATGGTTGATAACCCTCGTAAAAATATTCCCCTGACTATTATTATTGGTACAAGCCTTGTTGCTATTTTATACATGATGAACAGCTTTAGTTTCTATTTAAAAATTCCTGAGAATGATATTTTGGGATCAGCAATTCCTTACGCAATTGCTTTTGAGAAAATTTTTCACAATCAATGGATGATGCCTGTGATTGGCGCCGTTGTATGTATAGGATGTATTAATAATTGGATATTAATCAGCGCAGAAATTGGTTATGGCGCATCAAAATCTGGTTTTTTTCACCCCATATTTCAAAGGAAAAATAATAATGGTACACCTTATGCATCCATTTTATTCAGCTCCATAGGAATGATACCATTAATTTTGATGAGTGCATCTCCCAATTTGTTTAAACAAATTGAAGGTATTATTGATACATCATCCGTCATTTTTTTAATTGTTTATTGTATGTCATGTGCTGCCCATTTAAAGATTTTAAAAGGAAAGATAATGCCAATCATAGGAATGATTTTCTGTATAATCATGATTATTATATCTGGATATAAAGCGATGTTGATTGGTGGAGCAATTATTGGGTCAGGTATTCCATTTTATAGGGCTAAAAAAAAACCAATTTTGAAAGATAATTGAAAATTGTTAAAATTTTAAAAATACAAAAAAATAATCATTTTGCCTGTTGTTGTATTATCGTCTCCATCAGGAGGAGGAAAATCCACCATTGCTGGATATTTAGAGAATAAATGTCATTATATTCAACGATCCATTTCATATACGACACGTCCTCCAAGGATAGGAGAAAAAAATGGTATAGATTATCATTTTGTATCAGAAGATGAATTTTTCAAAAAAAAAAAAAAAAATTTTTTTATCGAAACCGTCCAAGTCTACAATTATTTTTACGGAACACCGTTTAATTTTATTGAAAAAACATTTAAAAAAGGATTGTGGCCATTATTATTAATTGATGGAGAAGGTTTCTTAAATATCAAAGATCATTATGATTGTATTGAGAGTTTTTTTATCATTCCACCATCAAAAAATATTTTAAAGAAACGCCTCATTGATCGCCAAGATTCCATACATATTATTGAGTCACGTATGGCAGAATATGATTATCATATGAATTTTAAAAGCCATTATAAACACATTATTATCAATGATGTATTGGACAAGTGCGTCAGTTCTATTCAAAATATATTAAAAATTTAATGGATTATTATAAATCTTAATAATTTTTTAATAATTTTGGTATACATATATAAAAAGTAAGGTAAAGAAAGGACTTAATAATGCCAAGATTTCCTAAAGGTTTTTGGATAATGCTTTTTTTTTTCGTATCAATAATACATTTACATAACGTAATGGCTTCTGAAAAAGATAATTCAGGCGATGAAACCGCAGCTGAAACGGACGATGAAGCAGGCGATGAAACCGCAGCTGAAACGGACGATGAAGCAGGTGAGGATTCTTCCGGTAAGCCTAATGCACAATCCGGTAATCTTGATGCACAATTTAATCAAAAAATGGAAGAGCTCAAAGGTGAGCTCAATGTTGATAAATTTCGAAAAACATTAAAAGACTATATAAAACAGATGGACGCAGAGGTTAAATCTAAGCAAGATGAAATTAATCAAAAAAAAGCAGAAATCGATAAAATTCGTGCTCACGATGCAACTTTAAAAAAGTTAAGTGATGATGTAGTGGATATTTTAAATACTTTAAACCCTCCTGCGCTTAAAGCTGATACGGATGCAAGTGAAAAGAGTAAGGCTACTGCCGATACGGATGCAAGTGAAAAGAGTAAGGCTACTGCCGATACGGATGCAAGTGAAAAGGGTGAGGCTACTGCCGATACGGATGATAAACAAAACAACGATGATTCTGATGCAGATGCAACTAAAAAAAATAGCGTTATCAAAGACGGCATAAAATCGATTCTTTTACAATCAGGAACATCAGTATTGAATAATTTGTCTAAGAATTTGTCTAAGAATGTGTTAAAAACGTTAAAAATACCTGGTGCTAATTCGGATTCTGATGAAACTGCGGATGAAACTGCGGATGAAACTGCAGATGAGGATGGTTAATAAATGTTAAATCTTTATTAAGATTTTCGATATTTTATATTCATAATCATTAAGAATGTCATATTAAAAATCTTAGTTGATGACAAGATGAGAGACACAGTAAAAACGCTCCAACTTTAATGCAGTTGACTATAATTATTCAAAATCATATTTTTACAAATAGATTCATCTTCTTCTAACATAGTCATATAGTAGAAGAATATATTTTGTATGCGTATTATTTTGATAATAGCATGTGTCTCCTTTGGATTTTGTCGTTTTGAAGGAGCATTTTTAGGAATTGGGATTGGGGCTCAACATGCAACCCAAACATTGGGATCAGATGCTTTAAACTCATTTTACATCAATGAAAAAAAACGCCCTCATTCACAATTGGGTGGGCATATTAAATTTTTAGGAGGACATAGTAATCGGTTTGATCATTGGTATATTGGTGGAGAATTGTTTGCAATAATTCCATTTCATCAGAATTCTGCAAAACGAGATGGACTTAATTTCAACGGAAGCACATTATACCAACGGGGATGGTCGTTAGGGCTAACACCTCGTCTTGGATTCATTGTTTCAAACAAAGTATTGTTATTTACAAAGTTCGGTATTGAGATGAGCCGTGATTACATGGAATGGTCCAATACTGGCGTCCTTAGACCAGGATATTATGAGGGTAAGAAAAAAATGCTGTTTGGTGTTATTTTAGGGGGCGGGATCGAGATCTCCATGTCTAATCATCTCAATATTAGATTTGATTATGGTTATCATTCAACGCGCACTCTTGGAGATACATTAAATAATACAAAAATGACCCTTAAACGTCATGCACATATGTATAATACTGCTCTTATTTATCAATTTAAGTCATAAAATAGTGTGGTATTTTTTCAATACACCAATACATAGCTGTTAAGCTCTGTTCTGATCCCTTTTTTTCATAGCGGCTTTGAGCCCAATCAGGGGGACGTGGAATGTGCCTCCACACAAATAAATCAGATGTATCAAGAGCCCGTTTTTCCACCCATTCTTGGTAGGATGGGTGATCTGTGGCAATGTAAATCTGGCCATTTGGTTTTAAAATTGTATGAAGTTGTTTTAAAAAATTATTTTGAATCAAACGTCTTTTGTGATGTCTTTTTTTGGGCCATGGATCTAAAAATAACATAAAGATGGTATCAATACACGGGTTTCTTAACATATTCACAACTTCTTGGGCGGGGTGATTTAAAACAAAACCGTTAAAATTTTGAGCATCAATTTTTTTTAAAAAAGAACATACCCCCGTGATAAACGGGTCAATGGCGATAAAGAAATAATCAGGATTTTTTTGATATTGATCCCATAAATGATCTCCGGTCCCAAATCCAATATCCATGACAATGGGAGTGTGGGATGGAATTTTATCGTTCAAATCCTTTAAATGACAAGACAAATCAGGTAGTACATCATTCAATACATTTTTGGATGATGTATTTAATGGCCGTGCGACCTTGCGTCCGTAAAAAGGATTCATGATACAATCCACCCGCCGCCCAAAACCCTAGTGACTTCATAAAAAACACAGGCTTGTCCTGAGGATACACCGTATTCAGGAGAGTCAAAGGTGACTACTGCACCCGTTTCTGTTTTTTGAACATGGGCCGGGACCGGTTGATGAACGGATCTCACCTTCACATGACAATCAAAATCATCAAGATGTGTCAGCCAATTGACATCATTTAATTGGATATTATTGACAGCTAAGGCTTCCTTTGGTCCCACCACAACTTGGTGTAAATTGGGATCTAAACGAACGACATATAATGGATAGGAGTATGAAATTTGAAGACCTTTACGTTGTCCCACAGTAAAATGAATAATTCCGGGGTGACGTCCCAAAATTTTGCCGTCTAAGTCAACAATGTCTCCTTCTTCCAGTGCACCTGGTCTAAATTTTTCAATAACTTTTGTATAATCACCAAAGGGAACAAAACAAATATCTTGGCTGTCTGGTTTATCTGCAACAGGTAAATCGTAACGCTTGGCCAACTCTCTTGTTTGATCTTTTGAAAGCCCTCCCAAAGGAAAGCGCAAATAATCCAATTGCTCTTGAGTTGTTGTAAATAAAAAATAACTTTGATCTTTTTTAAAGTCATGGGCTCGGTGTAATTGGGCTTCATGGTCATGTTGGATGCGTTGGACATAGTGGCCTGTCATTAAAGCTTTTGCACCTAAATCTTTTGATGCCTTTAAAAGATCTTTAAATTTGACTTTTTGATTGCATTTGACGCACGGGATAGGAGTGGAGCCTTTAAGATAATCATCAACAAATGAATCAATGACCTGTTCTTTAAATACAGATTCATAATCCAAAATATAATGGGAAAAATTCATTTTATCTGCCACCCGCCGGGCATCATAAATATCTTGGCCTGCACAACAGGCACCTTTTTTTTTAAAAAATTGTCCTTGGTCATAGAGTTGCAACGTCATCCCAATTACCTGATAACCATGCTCAACCATCATCGCGGCTACTACAGAAGAATCAACCCCTCCTGACATAGCAACTACCACAGTATCTCCTTTTTTTAAAAATGAATCCTCAAAATAAACCATAAAGTATCCTTGAGATCAATAGACTTCACTTATATTAATTTAGCATAAAGGTGTATAATGTGGACTTTGAGAAGACAATTTATGTAAGATGACAAAAACATTTAACGCAGTGTAATCATAATGAGCATTATCATTTTAAATCTTAAACGTCGATCCTCTGGGATTAGTAGTACAATTTTGGCTCTTCAACCAATATTAGAAAATTTAAGGGATGATATTTATTATGTGGGAACCAACACAAAGCAAACACATCGTCAGATATCTATATGGCAATTTTTTCAATTATTTTTTAAAAAAACTCCTAAAACATTGGTGATTCATGCCAGACGTAATCATGAAATTTTGATATGTATTTTATTAAAATACGTATCACGTAGACCTGTAAAAATTATCTTTACTTTTGCTGCACAACGTCCAAAAGGGATGTTATCTGGAATGATTTGTGGACGCAGCAATGTGATTGTGTCTACGTCAAAAAAATCTGCTATTTATGCTCCCTTTACAACGACCATCATTCCTCATGGTGTTCATATTCTCCCATGCGAAACTCGTTCAATTCAAAATAATACCGTTAAAATTGCGATTATTGGTCGTATTCGACCGGAAAAAGGGATAGACATTTTTGTAGATGCTTTACTCAACATCAAGCACCACAATTTTCATGCATACATAATCGGCTTAACTCAAAAAAAATATGAAGCTTTTAAAGAAAAAATCACGAAAAAAATCTATCAACACGGGGCAAATGACCATTTTACATGGACGGAAATGGCTCATGGTGATTTAGTAACATTTTTAAGAACTGTTGATATTGTGGTAGCATGCCCAAGATATGAAGGGTTTGGATTGACCTTATTCGAAGCTGCTGCTGCTGGATGCGCTATCATTGGGTCAAATACTGGTGCTTTTGCAGATTTAATTGGTGACGGTCATGACAGAGGTATCTTAATTCATTGTGGAGATGTACAAGCCTTGCAAGATGCCATAGAACGTCTTTTAATGGATCCTCAGATGATGATAAACTTAGGAGTTAAGGCTCAAAAATATGTTCAAGAGAATTTTTCAATTCATCATGAGGCAATGTCTTTGTTAAAGGTGTATCAAAAAGCTATTGAGTGATACACGTGATCATTCATCATTTTTGAGTGCTTTATTCATGGAATTAATAATAACCCCTAAGAAAAGATTTAAAACGGTAAAGGTTGTGCACAGTATGAATGGTATAAAAAAAAACAATGCATAAGGATGGGTTTCCATACATTTTTCCGTCACCTCTACAAACCCTTCTTCAATCATAAGAGCAAACAATGTATACATGCTTTTAGATAAATTTCCAAATTTTTCCGGTTGATGAATACCAAAAAATTGAACACCCATGACAGAAAATACATAAAATAATAAAACCAAAATCGATGATGCGTGTAACACACCAGAGACAGCATTTTTCAAGGAGCTCACTAAATAATTTAAATAAGGAACCAACTCAATGATCCGAACTAACCTTAAAATTCGAACGGCCTTAAAAAATAAAAAATGAGGATTAAATAAACTAATCCATGAAAATACAATGATTAACGTATCAAATACGTCCCATCCTTTTTTAAAGAAGTTTTTGGGATTGGCTAAATAACGTATCAACATTTCTAAAGAAAAGAATAGCACAAAAACAATATTTAAAAATTCAGTTTTATAGGGACTGATCATCCCTGGAATCGTCTCTAATCCCAAAACAATACCATTTAAAATTAGAATAAGCCCGATAATGATTTTTCCTTTTTTGTCTTCTAACACAAATTTGGCATGTTGAGTAAAACTCATAGTTATTTTTTTTAATATTTTTTATATGTTGAATTTTAAATATTAAAAAAAAGTTAATTTTTGGGACGTTGTATTCAAGACGTTAATTCTTTAATAAAACATAGCGATCACTTTGATAAAGAATCGGTAAGTGATGCAGAGTGGAGTGATTTTGATAAACATCTTTTTCACATACGATCCATAATAACTCTGTTTTCATCAATGTATCGAATCGTAATTGATCAAACATCCATTCTTGAGTATGTAGTTCTTGATCCATCCCAAACTCTAACTCTCCCTTTGATTCACATACACTGATAATTTTGTTCAAATAAACAGGTAAGTCTTGAAAATAACCTTTAAAACACACCACACGGCGAGGTTGTCCAGGTTCAGATTTGATAATATCGGCAATGGGTTTAATGGATGGTTTTTGTAAATCTTTTGCATAGATACAGATAATAGCCAAAAATGTTAAACTGATGGAAGAATACCAAATCATTTTATGTTTTATCAAAAACCATATTCCAATCAATACACCACTTGATATGGTGAGTGTTTTTAAAATGGATGGAAAAATTCGGTATTTTTGAATTTTTTCAACAATATATATATGGTCAAGAATATGGCCGCTTAACAATAAACCAACACATAAAATTGTGCTCATAAATATGAGTGCCATAATAGGTTTTTTCTTTTCTTTGAAAAATAATGCTGTTAAGCCAGCCATTGGCATCATGCATGGCAAAACATAGGGAATCAATTTTGAATTGGACATGGAAAAAAATATAAAAGGAACCATTGCCCATACCCATAAAAATGTCTCTAAAGGTGTTTTTGGTTTTTTGAATATCTCAAAAATCCATGGTAAAAAACCAAAAATCAAAATGGGTGTAAAAAACCACCATGGTTGGGTGCGTCCATGATAAGACGTTGTATAACGTACCCAATGTTCAACAATAAAATATTTGTGAAAAAACTCAGGATTTTTTTGACAAACAAGTATATGCCAAGGGGCGGCAATACATAAAAATACAATACATCCTATGATGCAATGCTGTATCGATATTTGCTTCCATCTCTTATCAATACTCAACCATAAAAATATAATGATCCCTGGTAATAAAATACCAATGACTCCTTTTGTCAAAAATGCACAAGCGGCCCAAAGGCCAGCGCCCATCATCCAACCGTAACTATTTTTAATGATTGCCAAGTAGGCACACATTAAAGATAAACTCATGAATGTTGATAAAGGCATATCAAGCGTGATAAATAACGACATTACCTGGTATAAAATACATGTTGATAATATCCATAAAGATGATCTTGCGATTTTTGAATTTGGACATGTTTTTCGCATAAAAAGGAAAAAACTCAGTACTCCTAAAAAGCCAAGAACGGCATGCCAAAGACGCATAAAGGATTCTTTTGTTGTATCAAAAGCCTTGATTATGCCTACTTGCATCCAATAGAACAGAGGTGGTTTTTCAAAATATTTAACGCCATTTAAACGGGGGGTCACATAATCGCCCATATAAACCATTTCACGAGGTATTTCTACATAACGAGCTTCGTCTGGTGTTGATAAAAAACGATCTCCACATAACAAGAAAAAAAGCCATATTAACATTGATACGACAAACCCCATTCAATGACACAATACATTTGTGGACTTAAAGTTTTTATTTATCTTGTCACAATTTTAATAATAATCATAATTATTGCAGATTAAAATTTACAACAAAACCCTACTTTGCAAAATTATAAAAAAATAGAGAAGATAAGATGGCTCACATGTGTTTTGCTCGTATTACTACGTCAAAAAATGGAGATTCAAAAAAGGCTATAGCATAGAATATAGCCTAAAAAAATATTGCCTTAGAGATCTAACGCTTCATGAATTTTTTCAATTATTTTGTTCACCCCATATAAGGAAATAAAGGTTCCCATACGCGGACCTTCTTCTTGGCCTAATAAAATCTGATACAGCGATAAAAACCATGTTTTTAGGTCTCCACCAAAGGTGCATTTACCAATGTCATAGATTAAACCTTGGATGCTTTGGCTGTCTAAGGTAGAATTTTTTTGCAAAATTAAAAGACCGTCTTGTAGTTGTAATAAAGCTTGTTTTTCTTGAGTATTTGGTTTTTTGTAAACCTGTTTTGGTTTAATAAAATCACGGTAATAATTGATTGCAAAACGAACCAAATTACACCAAAATTGGGGCCTTTGGTCAAACAATTCATATTTTTCAATAAATCCCCACAAAATTTCTGGATCTTCTGCATGGCAAACGCTGGCTAAATTAAGCAGTAACGAAAATGATAAATTTAATGTTGGTTTTGGTGGTTTTCCATTGTGTATATGAAAAACCGGATTATTTTTTTTCTCATCATCCGTTTGTGTTTGATATTTTTTCAAAAAATCTAAATACTCATCAACCGCTTTTGGTATCACATCGAAATACAAACGCTTTGCACGCTTTGGCGACAAAAATAAATAATAAGACAGGCTTTCTTGTGGTGCATAAGTCAGCCATTCCTCCATTGACAGTCCATTGCCTTTGGACTTTGATATCTTTTTACTATCCTTATCCAAAAATAATTCATACCCCATATTTAAAGGAGGCTCTACCCCAAGAACACGACAAATTTGTGATGAAATTTTGACAGAATCAATTAAATCCTTTCCAGACATTTCAAAATCCACCTCAAATGCCGCCCAACGCATGGCCCAATCAACTTTCCATTGTAGTTTGCAATGACCGCCAGTGATAGGAACTTCCATCAATGAATCATCGCAAGGGTCTTTGTATATAATTGTGTAGGAATCGTGCTTTAGCTCTAATACTGGAACTTGTAAAACATGTCCAGTCTT
>JBIKYJ010000077.1:0-4354 GCA_044355315.1 Alphaproteobacteria bacterium
GACGCTCTTCTCTTAAGGACTTCAACATAATATCCATAATTCTATCGTAGTGATGAAAAACTTTTTTCAATGTCTCATCAAACCGTCCAGATGTATACCAATCCGTTGCGCTTTGAAATTCAAATTGAAAATGAAAAGAATTCAAAAATTGAACCAACTGATTATTGTTATGTTCTCCCATACTGTGATGACATCCAAAAGGATCAGGAATGGACGTTAAACGTTGATAAAGGTGCTTGGTAAGCATATCTTGATTAGGAAGATTATCTGGAACCTTGCGAAGGCCGTCCATATCATCGGAAAAACAAAATAATCGTGTTTTGATATCAGGATTAATGATCTCAAAAGCATACTTGATCATGGAGGTTCGTAGAACTTCTGCAAATGTTCCAATATGAGGCAACCCTGATGGTCCATATCCAGTTTCAAATAAAACAAAACCTTTATTAGCTGGACGATTTTTCAATCGCTCAGCTAATAATTGTGCTTGTTCAAAAGGCCATGATGATGGATAAGATGACATTACTCATAATCCTTTTGATCATCTTCTAGTACAAGATTTTCATTCATACTTGAATCTAATTCACTTTCGGGTAAAAAGAGATCATCTTCTGGAATAATGGCTACAGGAATGTCTTTAAGAACAGATTTTGATTTTTTGCTCTTTGACGAATAAGACGTGTATTCAAAGACTGTCCCACATTTATAACAAGTAGGTGTTATTTTTTTTAAATCATAAAACCGTGTTCCACATGATTGACATGTTCTTTTTGTTCCCCAAGAAAGCTCTGCCATTGAATTATTTTCATTTAAATCTTGAATTATATTAGGAAAATATATTGATTTTTGTCAAGGTTTTGTATGATTTTACATCAATTTTTATTTTAGACAAAAGATTTTATGATAGCTTATTTATAAGTGTGCATCTGTAAATGATAATGACATAAAGCAATAGCGACGGCATCAGAAGTATTTAGATTTAGATTTTCAGGCATATTATTAACCATGTAAGGCAAGAATGTTCTAAGCTGAATTTTATCGGCTCGACCTTTTCCAACAATAGATTTTTTAACATGGGTTGGAGTGTACTCAAACACATTTACATCAAAAATTTTAGGCACCATCATAATCACACCTCTTGCCATAGATAATTTCAAGCTGCTTTCATAATTGCTGTTTACAAAAACATGCTCGACGGCAACCACATTGGGTAAGTATTCTTTCATAATACGACATAGTTGATCGTAAATCATAAAAAGACGTTCACTCATCGTATCAGATGATATCGTTTCTATGACGCCTCCGTTGACATAATGATCTTTGTCTAAAATGGCATATCCTGTTTGTGTTAAAGCAGGATCAAGGCCGAGTATGAGCATTCATTTTTTGTTGTAATTCAATCAGAGCAATGCATGATTGGACAGCTTCCATAACAATTTTTTGACAATTTTTTTCAATTTCGTCAACGGTTTTTGAATATCTTTCAAGAACATGTAAAGCTGGTATGACTGGCACTTGATAAATACGGCTTAGTTCAAAAAATTGATGAAAAATTTGCTTGCTTTCAAAAGATGATACATCGTCCATGTATTGGGTCAACATAACAATGTAAGCTGCGGGCTTTTGCCATTTTTGATCGCAAACTGTGTGATGCATAACTGTATTTAATGCACATGGCATATCTAATGGTCTTGGTACGCTGATTCTGCTTGATTTTGCATTTAATTTGTCTAGTTCTTCTTTTAAAAATTTATGCATAAGATCGCTAATTTCTTGGAATTTTCTGCTTTCTAACGCAACAATAATTTGAGACATTCATTAACAATGATAGGCTGACTGTAGAAATATCTTAGCTTAAAAAAAAACATCCTCAACATTTTGTATGTGCTCATGCATAGGCTCTGATCTGAATGTTAAATTTTTCTAATTTTTTTCAAATTTAAGTTATAATGAAAGAAAATAGGGAGTTTCAAAATGAATGAAGAACGCTACACACATCGTGTTTTAGATATCATCCAAGACGCCCACCAAATGACGTTGGCAAGTGATCATCAATTTTTAACATTATTTCATCTAGGTAAGTCTTTGATCCGTAAAGAAAAAAAGATCCTTGAGGATTTGAAAATTAATGTTGATCATTTTGATAAATTGCTGACGAATGAATTATCAAAATTAACAAAAGTCACTGGATCAGCCATTCAATTAGACACGGAATCCGCTAAATTTTTCGCTAAATTGACCCAAAAAAATTCAAAAGAAATTACTATATATGATTTTTTACAAGAATTATCAAAAATACCACCGCTTGCGTTGTTGTGTCCAAAAGACTTGTCTCAAAAAATATCAGAATTAAGGAGGGCCAACCCTATGGATGATCATAATCAAGATGCTTTAACTCGCTACACAAAAGATTTAACCCAATTGGTTCGTGACGGTAAAATTGACCCCGTCATTGGTCGCGACGAAGAAATTAGGAGAACCATCCAAGTTTTATCAAGGCGCACCAAAAATAATCCAGTATTAATTGGAGAACCCGGTGTTGGTAAAACAGCCATTGCAGAAGGGCTTGCTCAACGTATTGTTGCCAAAGATGTTCCAGAATCTATGAGATCTTTAAAGGTATTGGTTCTTGATTTAGCAGGACTGCTGGCTGGTGCCAAATACCGGGGAGAATTTGAAGAACGACTCAAAGGCATTTTGGTGGAAATTACAAAACGTCCCAATGAAATCGTATTGTTTATTGATGAATTGCACACCCTTGTTGGAGCCGGTAAAACAGATGGAGCAATGGATGCATCTAATATGTTGAAACCCGCCCTTGCTCGTGGAGAACTACGTTGTATTGGTGCAACCACTTTGGATGAGTATCGTCAATATATTGAAAAAGATGCGGCGTTGGCGCGACGATTTCAATCCGTTTACGTGGAAGAACCCAGCGTTGATGATGCTGTTTCAATTCTGCGCGGGATTAAAGAGAAATATGAGCTCCACCATGGTGTGCGTATCAGTGATGCCGCAGTCGTTGCTGCTTGTACTTATTCCAACCGGTATATTTCTGATCGTTTTTTACCAGATAAAGCCATTGATTTGATGGATGAGGCTGCCAGTCGCTTGCGTATGACGTTGGATTCAAAACCTGAAGATATTGACGAATTAGACCGTCGTATTATTCAATTGAAAATCGAAAAAGAAGCACTTAAAAAAGAAAAAGACTTGCGTTCAAAAGAACGTCTTGTCAAATTGGAAGATGAGCTGAAAAATCTTGAAAAAAATGCGGCTGTTCTTAATGAGGGGTGGAATCAAAAAAAATCTTCTTTGGATAAAATTCGACGTTTAAAATCCGATTATGATCAAGCAAAAATTGAATTAGATCAGGCGCAACTGAAAGGAAACTTGGCTAAAGCTGGGGAAATTTTATACAGTATTCTACCAAATATTGAGAAAAAAATTAAAAATTTAGAATTATCAGAGGATACAAAAGAAGAAGTTAAAGAAGAAGATATTGCACTCATCGTCTCAAGATGGACTGGTATTCCCATTGAAAAAATGATGGAGGTAGAAAAATCAAAATTGTTGCACATTGAACAGGATTTGAAAAAACGGGTCATTGGGCAAGACGACGCACTCACAAAGGTTGCCAAAGCCATTCGTCGGTCTCGAGCAGGGTTGAGTGATCCTAAACGCCCCATCGGATCATTTTTGTTTTTGGGGCCCACCGGTGTTGGTAAAACGGAATTAACAAAGGCATTGGCGTTTTTGTTGTTTGATGATGAAACTCATATGGTTCGCATTGACATGTCGGAATATATGGAAAAACATAGTGTATCTCGTTTAATTGGAGCTCCCCCTGGCTATGTTGGGTATGAGCAAGGTGGGGCCTTAACCGAAGCCATCAGGAGGCGTCCATATAGTGTTATTTTATTGGATGAGGTCGAAAAAGCCAATGCAGAAGTATTCAATATTCTATTACAAGTATTGGATGATGGCCGTTTAACAGATGGTCAAGGGCGTGTAGTGAATTTTAAAAATACTATTATTATTATGACGTCTAATTTAGGATCTGAATTCTTGATCCAAGAATCTCACAATACAAATACAACGGATTTAGTGATGAGCGTGGTTCGTGGTCATTTTCGTCCGGAATTTTTAAATCGTTTGGATGATATGATCATTTTTCACCCATTGCGTATGGAGGATATGGGAGCCATTATTAATATTCAAATAGGATTTCTGAACCAACGATTAAAAGAACAATCAATGGTATTGATATTAGATGACAGTGCTAAGAATTATTTGGCAAAAGTTGGCTATGACCCAAATTATGGGGCCCGTCCGTTAAAGAGATTGATTCAAC
>JBIKYJ010000012.1:0-15162 GCA_044355315.1 Alphaproteobacteria bacterium
CAGCTGCATCTGTTGCCGTAATAGACAAAAGGTTATCTCCTTCTGTCAGATCTGCTGTGATTGCAATTGAATAATTTCCTGATGAATCAGCTGTGCCTGTATAGGTTTTTCCCCCAACGGAGATTGTAACTGTACTTCCTGCTTCAGTTGTTCCTGTGATGCTTGGTTGCTTTTTATTCAACATAGTTGGTGATGTCATGGTTAGAGTAGTTGGCGCAGTGGTATCCACTTTAATGGTTTCACTCAATGCTGTTGACACATTTCCAGCTGCATCTGTTGCCGTAATAGACAAAAGGTTATCTCCTTCTGTCAGATCTGCTGTGATTGCAATTGAATAATTTCCTGATGAATCAGCTGTGCCTGTATAGGTTTTTCCCCCAACGGAGATTGTGACTGTACTTCCTGCTTCAGTGATTCCTGTGATGCTTGGTTGCTTTTTATTCAACATAGTTGGTGATGTCATGGTTAGAGTAGTTGGTGCAGTGGTATCGACCTTGATAGTTCTACTGGAGGTCTTACCAGCTTCATCTGTTGCCTCAACCGTATAGGTTCCGTCTGTAAGAGTATTTGGAATATTCACCGTGGTGAGTCCAGATGCACTTGTATAGACAACATTATTCAATGAATCTTTGATCACAAAGATAGAGGGAACTGTCGATGACATTGTTGACGGTGTTAAAAGAGGATTAAACGGGTTACTTGGAACTCTTAAGACTCCCCCTCCAATGCCGCTTGCAATAGCATTTGTAACAGCAAATAAAGATGTTGGTCCAAAAATATAAGAATAAGAAAATTTTGTTATAGAATCAACTGCTAAGTCTGTAGCTTTAAATCCAATTCCAATCGTATAATCTCCATTACCATCATTTTGACGATTATAGTAAACTCCGGGATCTGTTGACCAACGAGCACTAACGCCTACACCAATATGACTACTATCGTTAGAAGCCGTATAAAAACCTAAAGCATATTTACTGACTAATGCTTCAGATAACACAACATTAGTAGTGGATCCATAGCCTAAGGTGTTGTTGGTCCTTGATGAATCACCAGGGGCAGCCATGCAATCAGGGTCAACCATACGTCCAAAAAATAATTCACTTATGGGTTTTAACGCTTTAATAGTCGTTTCAATATCTACCCATTGTGAACTGTTATTAAATCTGACGTCATTTTTAATTTCAAACTCAGCTGTTGATCCATTCCATATTCCCCGGTGATCAAAAGTTTGCCCATCATAAGGTGTACCACTGAAATTTTGAAGCTTACCATTTATAGCTCTCTGACCCATATTATTGTTGTGGTATTGTGTCATAGTCGGTTTGGTTATTTTAACTGTAAATCCTTCAAAAGGAGATCCTGGCGTTAAATAATCATAAGCATCCTTAAAGTTTTTGGTTCCCGTTGAATCGTATTGAATTCCCGGGTAAGTGTTTCCTTTAGACCCTATCGTTCCATAAGCACTAACACCGATTTTGACATAATTTCCTTCAAAAGTTATTTTCTCAACATCAACACCATAAGATGAAGTGATTCCCAATAGGAACAAAGCCCCCTTACGGGCCAATATAAATTTAGTCGCGTCGTTCATTTCAAAAAAAAATAATTTAAATTTTACTGATGTATTATCAATTGAAAATATTTAATAAATAATTAATTTTTTGATTTTTTTTGAATAATTTTTAAAAAGTTAAATTTTTACATCTCACTCCTTCCCGTGATACCCTTTTAAAAAATATATGGTGACTAGTATTATGACAAAACGTGCATTATCAGATTCAATGGAAACGATTTTAGAACATGTTTTTCCTGTTTTAGATCACGGATTTATTCGTGTTGTTGATTATATGGGAAATGACGATGCTATCGTACAAGCTGCACGCGTTTCTTATGGCAAAGGAACAAAGAAGGTTAATGAAGACCGGGGTCTTATCCGTTATCTTATGAAACACTCTCATACGACACCATTTGAAATGTGCGAAATTAAATTGCACATTAAAATGCCAATTTTTGTGGCACGCCAATGGATTCGCCACCGAACGGCCAACGTCAATGAATATTCAGCCCGTTATTCAGTTTTGGACAAGGAATTCTATATCCCCGATGTTCATAACATGTGCGCTCAGTCGATCATAAATAATCAAGGACGTGGCGACCTATTGCCCCAAAATCAAGCACAACACATGATGGATCTGTTTAAACGAGATGCCACCCAATGCTATGATACTTATGAATATATGTTATCCCAAGATCCCAGTATTGCCAGAGAATTGGCAAGAATGAATTTACCTCTTAATTTTTATACCCAATGGTATTGGAAAATTGATTTGCACAATTTATTGCATTTTTGTGCTCTTAGGGCTGATTCCCATGCGCAATATGAAATTCGTGTATACGCGGATATTTTGTTACATCAGATTATTAAAAATTGGGTACCACTAACCTATGAAGCATTTTGCGATTATAAAATGGGTGCTTTTTCATTGTCAAAAAAAGCCATTGATGTCGTCAAAGCTTGGATCCGTGGTGAAGATATATCACAAGAAGACAGTGGTCTGTCAAAACGAGAGTGGGAGGAGTTGAGCCAAACCTTACGTTAATGTTTTTTTTGATTTACGGCCTTTTATTTTATACATGCCACGTTTATGAAAATATCAAAATTTTAAAAGGAGATTTTAAAAATTTATCTATCACGTGGAATATTCATCAAGTTTTATTAGTTGTATTCATCAACATATCTTTGTTTCTATATACCGACGTAACCGTTGCATTTTGTCAAAGCCATATTATAGAAACATTTGTTTTTTTAATTTTATTAATGGTTCGAGAATTACTTTTTAAAATGATGTCTTTAAAAATTTGCAACCACCCCAAAACATTAAAAATCATGACGCTCATCATCATTTTGTTGTGGGGAGTGACGTTCCAATACATGTTGATTCATCAGTTAAATTGGTTATATTATCCTTTTTTTACTATTGCTTCTCAATGTATATTTTTATACATTCCTTTCATCATAATAAAGTCCGTTCATCATCCCGTTAAAATCTTTGATTTTTTAGGACATATTGTTTTTTTTATGATTGGATTTTTTTTTATAATAATGGTGTTATTTGCACTTTATTATTTTTTAAAATGTTCCAATCGGAAAAACATATCTACTCATACAAACGTTTAAGCACATCATTCCTAGGATTTTAAAAATCTCTTCGTTGGCAGGTGACGTAGGTAATATACATATACACATATTTATTCATACCTTTTATGTTTTGGGATTATTTTTCAAGAAAAAAACCAACCATTGCCATTCAATCTACGCCAAAGGCAACCTTTACCCCGCGTCGTTACGATACTCTTTGTAAAGAAGGGTATCACCATAACGTCATTGTATACCGGTGTGTAAAATTGATTTCTCAAGGAATTGCTACAATTCCTTTTTTATTATACGAAAAAAAGAATGGCATTCAACATGAAATCACTCATCATCCAATTTTAGATTTGTTAACTCAACCAAGCCCTTATCAAGCGCGTTGTGCGTTTATGGAACAAATTGTATCATCATTGTTGTTAGCTGGAAATGCCTACATTGAATCTATTTGTAATTATGAACACAAACCTGTTGAATTATATCACTTAAGACCCGATCGTATGACCATCATTCCCCATGAATCGGGTCGTCCTTGGGCGTTTGAATACACGGTTGATAAGAAAAAACGTATTATTCATCATCATGAGCAATCTTATCCAAAGGTATTACATCTAAAATTTTTTCACCCATTGGATGATTGGTACGGAATGAGTCCGTTAGAAGCTGCCGCGACCGCAATTGATCAACATAATACCGTATCAGGGCATAATTTGGCTTTGCTTCAAAATGGAGGAAGACCCAGCGGGGCTTTTATCATCAAATCTTCCTATCTCAGTGATGAACAGAGGTCATCTCTTCGAACGGATTTAAAAAATATTTACGAAGGACACAACAATGCGGGAAAAATATTAATGTTAGAAGGAGATTTTTCCTGGCAAGAAATGGGGCTTTCCCCAAAAGATTTAGATTTCATTGAGGGGAAAAATGTCTCTGCCAGAGAAATTTCCCAAGCCTTTGGAGTACCACCTATGTTAGTAGGAGTTAAAGGTGACGCCACTTTTTCAAATTATAAAGAAGCCAGATTTCATCTATGGGAAGACACTATTCTGCCATTACTTGAATTTATTATCGCAGAATTCAATTTATGGCTGGTACCATATTTTTGTGAAAATCAAACATTATCAATTGGATATGACGTTGATCACATTCCTGCCCTTGCACCAAAACGCGAGTCCCATTGGGCAAAAATTCAAGGAGCCTCTTTCCTCAGCGACAATGAAAAACGAGAAGCCGTGGGATATACTCCCCTATAAAAAAATGGTTCTTATCCTCACCAGGTGACAACAAAGAGTTAATCTAACTCAAATCTGGTCAAGCCCCATCATCATCTTCTTTCATGGGGCGCATTTTCAATGACGTTGACTTATAGGCTTCCCCCAACGTTTAAGACAGCATTTAAAATTACAAAATAAATATTTTTATGCCAAAATTAAATAAAAGAACAATATTTTATAATTAAATGAATCACAAATTATTTTGTGTCTATTGCGGAGCCTCTCCAGGGCTACATCCTTCATACTCGCACTTAGCTGAGCACGTTGGCCGCACTCTTGTAAGTCATGGTTATGGACTGGTTTATGGTGGAGGAGCCCAAGGATTGATGGGAATCGTTGCAAAAAGCGTACTGGAGGCAGGGGGGTATGCGTGTGGAATTATTACAGATTTTTTAAAAGATAAAGAGGGAATTTTACCTGGTCTTCAAGAACTGTACATCACATCTTCCATGCATGAAAGAAAAATGATGATGTTTCAAAAAGCCACAGGATTTATAGTTCTGCCAGGCGGCAGTGGAACGTTAGATGAATTTTTTGAAATATTAGTATGGAGTCAATTGGGTCTTCATCAACACCCCATTGTTTTAATGAATGAAAATAAATATTGGGATCCTTTAATATCACTGATTCATCACATGATTAAAGAGGGTTTTTTAAATAAAATTGTAACAGATATGATCTATATTGTTGATCAAAAAGAAAATCTTAGTCATTTTTTGTCTCCCCCCGTTGTATATACAGATCATTCACTGTGATTTAAAAATTATCCTCTTACCTAAGAAGATAGCGCTCCATACATCAAAAATAAATCGTTGATGTATTCGCGCAAATCAGAGGATAAATTGTGCCACAAAGCAAAATTAATTAAACAATAAATAATAAAGGTTGCCGTAAAAATTCCCAGCCATTTTTGAAGACTCGGCAACATTAATGTAGGGCCGGTACTGAGGGTATGTTGATATAGTTTATCATCAATATAAAGACGACCAGGATGATATAAATCACTGTGTTTTTTATGGATAAAATAATATAAATGCATCCGGTAATGGTCACAAGTTTCAGGAGAATCTACATAACGCCCCTTGAAATCAAGAGCTAGAATGAATAAATATAACAACGCAATATCTTGTTGTTTGGGGTTATAATCATGCAAAATTTGATCAATCCTTTTAAAAATGGCTTCTCCAGCAATTTGTGTAGAAAATAATGTTGCCTCAAGTGGGTTGTTTTTCCAAAATTCTCGTCCTTTCCAATCCAAAGAAATCATGACATCATCACACAAAGACACCATAATATATTGCATCTCTTGAGTATAAATGGAAAAGGCAGAATGCATTATGCGAAAATGCTGTTTTGAAAAAAAATCAGATAACTCATGTTGCATGTTCACAACTAGGGCAATATGAGGATCTTCGTCTTGCTGATCTAATATGACTTCTTGATAGGAAGAGCGCAGCGCTTGTTCTTTATATTTTAAAAATTCTGTATAAAAACGCTCAAATTCTTCGACAATCACGTTGTATTAAAAACAAATATTTGCATTTAGAATATTAAAAAACAAAATCTATGTAAAATTTTATCAAATAAAAATTGAATAATCCTCAAATTCAAATTAAATTCTTAGCTATGATATAGCCATTAAGATGGTCTAAATTAAGGACCTTACTTACCTAAGCATTATGACATAGTGTCATTGCTCGAGCTCTTTCTTTGTTATGCCCGCGCAGGAAAGTATCAACTAAATATAACGGCTCTTAAAAAAATGGATACCCTTAACGAGCATGACAAGATGAAGCAAAAATAAAAGTTCGCCAATCTTAATGCATTCGACTATAACATCAAATTTTTACACATAAAAAAAATAATCGTTACAATAATTTAAATACTTGGTCGCATTAATAAAGAAAAATTTTTTATGATAAAAATAAGTTTAATTATGCTTTTAACATTAATGGGATGTGGGGAAAAAATTCAAAATACAGGAGCCCCAGAATCACCCGAAATGAAAAGAAAATTTGGATTTGGCTCCATTATTTCTGAGGACGGCATCAGCATTGGATCACAAGGTATCAGAGGAAAAAACAAAGATGGCATTGGTCAAGCAAATCGCTATTTATGGTTGGGATCTTTAAAAACATTAGAAAGTGTCTCACTTCAATCTAGTGATGCCGTAGGCGGTGTTATTATCAGTGATTGGCACACCGTTTCTGGGCATCCCAATATTCAAATGAAAGTGACTGTCCAAATTACAAGCCAGTACTTAGAAACCAAAGCTCTTCATGTTATTGTTCATAAAAGACAGCTCAAAAGCGCTCATCAATGGATTGAGCTGGGCGTTGACCCAAAATTAACTGAAAAAATTGAAAACACTATTTTGACAACTGCAAGAGATTTGTATATCAAAGACAAGCAAAATTGATAATTTTATGAATATTATTATATTAGGAGCTGGTCAAGTTGGCTACCATTTGGCCAAATACCTGCTACAAGATCATCATCGTATTACAATTGTTGATCATAATAATGAACTCTTAGAACACATTATGGATCAATTGGATATCCAACCTATTTTAGGCTTTGGTTCGTATCCAAATGTTTTAGAAGCTGCTGGAGTTCGAAAAGCAGATTTATTAATTGCAGTGACGGCTTCGGATGAAGTCAATATTGTGGCATGCGATGTAGCGGCATCTATGGCTCCTAATTTATTAAGAATTGCAAGAATTCGTCACCGCGATTATTGGAAAAATAATGGATCTAAAATTTTTAACTCCGCTCATGTAATTATTTCTCCTGAAATTGAAGTAGCAAAATCCATTCATAAAAGCACAAAAATTTTAGGCGCTTTTGAATTGGTTGCGCTATCTCATGATTTTAAGATGATTGGCACAACTCCAACTAAATACAGTATTTTTTTAAATACGCCTTTTAAAAAAATACCCAACGTGTTTCCTCACACTAATATATCATGGCTACTTATCAAACGAGATGATGATTATTTGATCCCTCACGACGATGATTGTTTAATGATGCAAGATCACGTCTACGTGATTGTTCATAAAGATCATGTCAGCCAAATGATGGAGGCATTTGGGTATAACCAAAAAGAAGAAAGAAATTTGATGATTATTGGAGGAGGTCATATTGGACGTCAATTAGCCTATGAGATTGAACATGATAGATCATCTATAAATTTAAAAATTATTGAAACAGATGAAAAAAAATGCCATGCATGTTATCAATATTTATCTCAAACAAAAATTATTCATGGAGATGGGCTCAATATTGATGTGTTAAATGACGCATATATTTCGGAATGTGAAACATTGTTAAGCTTGACGAACGATGACAAAGTTAATGTACTATCGTGTTTATTATCAAAACGTTTAGGAGTTAAACGAACTTTGTGTTTACTAAACAATAACAGTTATGCATCATTGGTCATGTCATTAGGTATTGATTCTATTATTAATCCTAGAAGTTTGACTATCTCTTCGATTTTACAACACGTCCAAATAAATGACCATGATCCCGTTAAAAATATTGCCGAATCATCGTTGATGGTTATGATGGTTAAAATAACATCTCTCATGCCTATTTTTAACACCCATGCATCCAAAATACCTTACGTTGAAAAGATCTCAGTGTATAGACATCACCATTTATTAGACAATATACATGATATCATTTTGGAAAAAGACGATATATTAATTATTGTTTTTCATCAACATATGTTGAAAAAAATCAAGAAATTTTTCAGCATTAACAAACATAATTAATAGGCTTATTTGTTCCTGATTCAAAATCTGACACGAGCATGTTTTGTATTTTCCATTACACGTAAGTAATAATTATATATTTTTTCCATGTAAGCATATTAAGATGTTTTTAATAGAATTTTTTAAACTAGATCGGTGAACTACCATATCAACCATGCCGTGATCCTTTAAATATTCTGCTCTTTGAAACCCATCAGGTAATTTTTGTTTGATGGTTTCTTCAATGACACGAGCCCCAGCAAAACCAATCATACTTTGAGGTTCTGCTAAATGAATGTCCCCAAGCATAGCAAATGAGGCGCTCACTCCACCGGTTGTTGGATCCGTGAGCAAAACAATATAAGGAAGAGATGCTTTTTTTAATTTTTGAATAGATAATATTGTTCGTGGCATTTGCATTAATGAAAACAATCCTTCTTGCATACGAGCCCCGCCTGATGATGTCACTATTAAAAAAGGATGATGATTAGATAAAGCGTGGTCAACACTTTCCACAAATCCATTACCAACGGCACAACCCATAGATCCTCCCATAAAGGAAAAATTAAGAACTCCCATCGTCAATGGGATTTTGTCAACGTGCCCATAAAATGCCTGAAAAGCATCCTCTTCAGATGTTTTTTGGCGATAGTCTTTTAAGCGATCAGAATATTTTTTGGAGTCTTTAAATTTTAATGGATCAACAATAGGCTTTTTTTTGAGATGAATTCTGTCAAAAGAATCAAAAATTAATTGCGCCCTATTAAAAGGAGTGATTTTGAAATGATATTCACAATGTTCACACACACTTAAATTATTGATTAAATCTTTGCGAAACAACATTCTTTCGCAAGATGGGCACTTGTCCCAGAGGTTGTCAGGTATATCTCTTTTGATCAAAGCTTGAATTTTGGGTTTAACAAAATTTGTGATCCAATTCATATCGCTTAAAAAGAAAATTAAACTTAATGAAGTATACCATATTTGAAAGATATGAGCTGAGATCTTACATACATGATCAGAAACGCCCACAACAACCACATTTTAGATGGGCATTTTGAGAAGAGAACAGTCTCAAATTGTATCTGGACTTTTATAATCGAATTATGCCCCATAACTAATGTGCTAAAGTGAATAGGATAGTGAAATAATTAACTCAATGTTAAGATTAATTTTGGCTTTATTAAAGCCATTTTCTTGGAAACTATTTTTTATGCAGCTATCGTTTTTTGCGATGGTTATTGATTTGACAATCATTCCTTATTTTTTGGGAAAAATTTTGGATGTCACGGGCGCATGTCAACCACAAACAGCTGAGTCATATCATTTATTAATGGTACCGGTGATGTGTTTTTTTGGCGCTTATGTTGTGAGCGAAATCTTATTCCGCGTAGGGGGATTTTTGTATGCATATATATTTCCTAGAATTGACGGGTCTGTACGCATACATTTTTTTGACAACATCCAAAATCAGCATTATCTTTTTTTTAAAAATCATTTACCAGGACACATTTTTTCAAAATTCCAAGACTTGCCCCTTGCATTTCACCGATTACTATACAAATTTATAACACTTATTATTCCAACTATCCTTTGCATTTCCTTAACAACTATGTATTTTTTAAATATTCATTTTATACTTGGAATACTTATTATTGTCTATGTTTTGATTCATTTTTCTTGTTTAATGTTGAGTGTTAAATTTTTGGAGAGAAAGTCATTCCATCATGCCGTTTCTAAAAATAAATTGGAATCTTTTTCATTGGATGTGTTTTTAAATCACATTGTGTGGAGGACGTTTGTAAAGCAAAAATATGAGCGTTATTTATTAAGATCCCATCAATTAACAGAACAACAACACCACACTGAATCATTGTTGTCTATTGAAAAAACAAAAACAATCATGGGTTTTTTTTGTTTATTAATTGCCTGTGTTGGAGTAAATGGAATGGGAATTTATTATTGGTACCATGAAGGTTTATCTGTTGGAGATTTGGCAATTTTGTTTCAAACAACGACAAATGTTATTATGTTGATGTGGTGGATATCTATGGATATGCCATGTATTATCAAGGATATTGGTATATGTCATCAAGCATTACAATTATTTGATAATGATTCTTATCCGATTGAGGTTAAAAACAATCAATGCTTGATGGTTACAAGTGGAGCCATTCGTTTTGAAGATATTTGTTTTGGATTTCAACAACACAAATTATTATTTAATCATTTAAATATAGATATTAAAGCAAAAGAAAAAATAGGCATTGTTGGATTTTCTGGCAGCGGGAAATCAACATTGATGAATCTACTTTTAGGTCTTTACCCTTTACAAGAAGGTCGAATCTTGATTGATGGGTGCGATTTATCCACATATGATGTGGATTCTGTCCGTCATTTCATGGCATTCATACCGCAGCAACCTATGTTATTTAATAGATCAATTTTGGATAATATTTGTTACGGAGATACATCCATCGAGGAATCAACCGTTCATTATTATGCCAAACTGGCTCAAATTCATGATTTTATTCAACAGCTTCCCAACGGCTATTACACAATTATAGGAGGAGAAGATGGAATTCATTTGTCAGGCGGTCAAATGCAAAGACTGTCCATTGCACGGGCATTGATTAAAAATGCATCTATTTATATTTGGGACGAAGCTACATCTGCTTTGGATACCATCACTGAGAAAGCTATTCAAAGTATTTTTTCAAAGCATCTGCAAAATGCTACCGTCATCGTCATTGCTCACAGATTATCAACCGTCCAGTTTATGGACCGTATTATTGTTTTAGACCAAGGCCGAATTGTGGAAGAAGGAAACCATGAAGATTTATTGAACAACAAAGGTACATATTACAAATTATGGAATCATACAGCATAAATTGGCTGTTTTTTTTAATTAAACAGCCTTATTGACTTGTCTGGCTCGACCGAAAGCAAGACCTCCTTCCGGAACGTCTTCGGTAATCACTGAGCCGGCTGCGATTTTACAATGATTTTTAAGGTGAATTGGAGCGATAATTGTTGAATTAGCACCAATAAAACATTCATCACCAACAATTGTTTGATGTTTTTGAACACCATCGTAATTGCATGTGATTGTGCCGGCACCAATATTAGTATATTGGCCAATTGTCGAATCCCCAATATAAGATAAATGTTTAACCTTTGAATTATTTTTAAGGGTTGATTTTTTTATTTCCACAAAGTTCCCCACATGCACATGGTCATAGATCTGACTGTGCGCTTTTAAATGGGCAAAGGGCCCAATCTTTGTTGATCTGCCAATGACTGTGTCTTCGATGTGAGTATGAGAGAAAATCTCACTGTCGTCACCAATAATAACGCCGGTTCCAAAAGTGACAAAAGGGTGAACGATTGTATTATGTCCAAATTGCGTATCAAATGCCAATAACACATATTCGCTTTTAAAATAAACACCTTGATTTTGCCAGTATTGTCTTAGGCGTTTTTGCATTAAGGACTCCACATCTAACAAATCACGTAATGTATTCACGCCTTGGAATTCAGATTGATCCGAGGTGATAAACGGAACGCCATGCAAAACATCCGTCAAATAATATTCTCCCGTAATAGGAGATGGCTCTTGATTAAACAAGGTTAATAATCGAGATTTGGATACCACCATCACCCCTGAGTTAGCTAAAGTGATGGCCTTTTGATCATCCGTTGCGTCTTTGTATTCAATCACTTTTGAAATGATTTTTCCATCGGTGAGAAGTCGACCATAAGGCTCGTTAGGCTGGCAGTAGAATGCAAACACACATTCATCTTTATAGTTAACCAATCTGTCCAAAGACTGTATTGTTAAAAGAGGTGTATCCCCACATAAAATCAAAACTTTGGTAACGGATGAAGGCAAGTAAGGCAATGCTGTTTTGACCGCATCCCCTGTTCCTTTTGGATCATTTTGGACGCACACAGATACATCTTTAAAAATAGAATGATTTTTTAATTCTGGAGATGATACCACTACCACATTTTTTGAAAAATGGGTTGCAATGTCTAAGACCCAAGATACCAAAGGCTTTGAACAAACAGGATGCAAAACTTTTGGCGTATCACGTTTCATACGCGTACCGCGGCCTGCGGCTAAAACAATCACGCCTAGCATGTTAGATAAACTTTTCTACCCACTTAACGATATCATCTTTTGAACGCACACCAACGATCTGATCTTTCAGTTGCCCATCTTTAAATAATATCAGTGTCGGGATGGATGATACTCCGTAAGTTCCAGCCGTATGAGGATCTTCTTCAATATTCATTTTAAAAAATTGGGCTTTATTTCCAATTGTGTCTGCTACTTGTTCAAAAATAGGCCCCAACATCCGACATGGACCGCACCAAGATGCCCAAAAATCAATGACGGATACTCCTGGATAACTAATGACTTTTTCAGAAAAGTCTTGGTCTTTTAACTCTTGCATAAACGATGTAAATTTTTAAGATATTTTTATAATTATAAGGAATTCTTTCTTACTCACCAAATCATGTATTTAAATCCCATTCATATTGAGCAATCATTAAAAAAAACAGTTAGAATAAACTTAAGATCTTTGAGCATAACAACCGTGAGAACGACTTTAGTAACGGGAGGAACACGTGGTATTGGTGGAGCTGTTGCTATCCATTTGGTCAAAAAGGGGTACAAAGTTATCTCGACTTATCACAGCAACCATGCGAAAGCAGAAGAATTTTCCAAAGAACACCGCATCCCTGTTTATCCATTTGACGTAAAAGATTTTGATGCGTGTTCACATGCAATTTTACAGATGACAGATCAACATGGACCCATTGAGGTTCTTGTTCATAATGCCGGGATCACAAGAGATAGTTTTTTTCACAAAATGACCAAAATAATGTGGGATGATGTGATGTCCACAAATTTATCATCATGTTTTAATGTGATCTCTCCTATTATTCATTCCATGAGAGAAAAAGAATTTGGCCGTATTGTATGCATTTCATCGGTTAATGGGCAAAAAGGACAAATCGGTCAAACTAATTACTGTGCTGCTAAAGCTGGTGTTATTGGATTTGTGAAAGCTTTATCAATGGAAAACGCCAACAAAGGAATTACGGTGAATGCTGTTTGCCCAGGCTACACAGATACGGACATGGTGCGATCTTTACACAAAAGTGTTTTGGATAAAATTATTGGTTTGATTCCTATGCAAAGATTAGGTGAGTCTGATGAGGTGGCGCGTCTTGTGGCATTTTTGGTTGATGAAGGGTCGTCCTATATCACAGGATCTGAGTTTTCCATCAATGGAGGGTTGTTTTAAAATTTCAATGACGCGATTACAGATTTTTTTTAAGAATACAAAAGCTAAATTTTCATTTTTAACAATTTGTATCGTGTATATGATGAGCTTATGCGCGAATTTTATTGCCAATGATCGCCCTATTATTGTTTATTACAAGGGAAAATTATATTGCCCCATTTATCATGATTATAGTAGCGATGTTTTTGAAGGAGAACCAGGCATAGTTGCGGATTTTTCAGATCCAAAGATTCATGAAAACATCAAGGCGCACGGATGGACGATTAAACCGTTGATTCCTTATGGGGATGGCTCCATTGATGATACACAATGCGCACTATCTCCTCCCAGTCCAAGGCATTTTTTAGGAACAGATGACCAAGGAAGAGATGTTTTTGTACGATTATTATACGGAATAAGAACCTCTTTGACGTTTGGAATTATCCTTGTGGTCATCACCAGTTTGATCAGTTTATGCATTGGAGCAATGCAAGGGTATTTTGGTGGTACAGTTGATTTGTGGATTCAACGGTTCATTGAAATTTGGGGAAGCCTTCCTATTTTATATATTTTAATGTTGTTATCATGTTTTTTTGCGCCACATTTTGCGTGGTTGGTTGTAGTTGTGAGCTTTTTTTACTGGATGCCATTGGCGAATTTAGTCAGGCTTGAATTTTTAAGAATCAGAGCCATGGATTACATTAAGGCGTGCGAGGTTTTAGGCGCGACCCCATCTCGCATTATGCGTAAACACATTTTACCAAATGCTATGATTTGCATTTTAACCTACACGCCATTTTTAATGAACCAAGCAATCGTGATTTTGGCATCTTTAGACTTCTTAGGATTTGGCCTTCCTTTAGGATCTCCATCCATTGGTGATCTCATCACCCAAAGTAAAAATAATGTTCATGCGCCATGGTTAGGAATGACTACTTTTTTAACAATGGCATGTATTTTAAGCGCATTAACATTCATTGGAGAAGGCATTCGAGAGGCCTTTTCGCCACAACAAGTTAATACTTAATTTTTTTTATGAATTTATAACATATTTCTCTAATTAATCTCTAGTTTTAGAATTTTACACAGTAGAGTTTTAAAAAAAACTCATGCTATCATAAATAATGATTTCACGAAAAAGAACAATAAAAATGTTTAACCTAAAGTTAATTAAAAGTAATTTTAAGGATGCATATGTCAAGAGTGGAAAGCTTTATTTTGACTTAGGAAAGGTAGTTGAATTTGAACATATTCCATCGAGTAAAAATATTTTTGCAAAAGTGCAAGGTGAAGATCTCTACGATGTTAATTTAAAATACAATGAGCAAGCTATTGTTGGCCATTGTTCGTGCCCCGTTGCTAATAATTGCAAACATGTGGTAGCGGTATCTTTTAAGGCTTTACAAACATTATCCAAAGAAAATCTTATTGAAATTAAGCCCGTCCCATTGAATCCAAATAATGGACAAATGCCAACGTATTTATCCGATTGGGCAGATCGATTAGTATCACCTGAAGAAGCTGAAAAGAAAAAAATTGCTTATTTGTTTAGTGAAGACGCTGACAGCAGTGAAATCAATATCGAACCAATAGAAATCAACGTCTTAAAAAATGGATCCTTTGGAGCTTATCGCGAAATCAGACATGCCGACCAAATCACGACTCGCGTTAAAGATTCTGATAGGCAC
>JBIKYJ010000073.1:0-4552 GCA_044355315.1 Alphaproteobacteria bacterium
CAGCATCAACATTATTTTAAGGTTTTTCATAAATTTACTTCTTTTAAAAAAATAACTTCTCTCATCATAAAATTATTTTAACATAGCACTGTAAATAAAAGATATAAAAAATAAACATATTGTGTCGACCTGGAGCGATGGATTAAATTTTTTTTAGGCCAAGTCCAAACAGAGAGAAAATCAAATGAAATCATAGCAATTCCTGAACTTCTTAAAAAATTAGATCTCAAAAAAACAGGTGGTTACCATTGATGCGATGTGTGCTCAAAGGGAGATCTGCCAACAAATTTTAGATCAAGGTGGAGATTATGTGATCAGCCTTAAAGGAAATCATAATGAACCCCAAAAGAATTGTGACAATCTTGTAACAACTTTAGATGCATTCATCCTGGAAAACTGGATATTGATGACAGATCCTCAATTTAAATACGCATAACTTTGATTTGTTAACTATTTATTAAGAATTATGTTGTCATCATAATGATGTAAACAAGAATAGGATATTTATTATGCAAAAATACACTTTACTAGCGCTCTCTCTTATCTGTCAATCTCATTCTATCGAAAGCAGTGAAAGAACGGATCATGACGAGCGTCGCCTTTCTGTTCCCGTGTCATTAAGTCTGGAACCTATTAAGCGATTAGGATGCAAACCATCAATCCCTCAAATGCAGGAATATGCTGACAACAGAATTGCTTTGAAAAAAAATGCATTCAAACAACTCGGTCTTTACCAAAACTCCTTACCTTTAAAAGCCTTACCTAAAATTGTAGAATTACCTTTAATGTCTAGTTGGACTCAAAATGTTTATAATCAAGGAGATTTAGGATCATGTACCGCCAATGCTATGGGATTTTGTGTTAAGTTTTTAACCACAATGACCAATGGGACTGGAAAAGGTTTGAATATATCAAGATTGTTTCAATACTATCATTCACGTGAAATTGATATAGAGTACCAAAACCCATTTTTTACAAACATTGCCCCAATTAATTTATCATCAGATGATGGTGCCTCGTTGGCATCTACAGTTTTGGCTATTGATCGTTTTGGATGTTGCCCTGAAAATGTGAATAATTTAATCGTTACAAGCAGTTATAAAGGATGGCCCTATAATCCTTCATCTTTTTCACGGCAACCAGACCCCGAAAGTTATCGCATTGCTTTTGAAAATTTTTGGGATGGAGTTAATATGGGGAATCAAAATTTCATTAAAGCAAGTCAAATTGTACCCGCGGCCAATGTGCAGTATGGTGATATTTGCAAAAAAATTATGTATAAAAATATAACAAGCTCTGATCCGGCCAATTTTCTTGATAATATCAACAAAAGCTTGGCAATAGGGCGTCCCGTTGAAATTGGTTTATTTGTTTACGATTCATTCATGAATACAAGAAATGGTTGGATCTCTCTTCCAAATAAAAAATTAGAAAAAAACCAAGGAGGGCATGCTGTTGCATTGGTTGGTGTGGGACCTTATGACGTTAAACAACCACAAAAAAACTTTTATAAATTTATTAATTCATGGGGACCCACATGGGGTGATAAGGGATTTGGATTTTTGCCAGAAGATTTTGTAAAAGATCCGCAACTGGTTATGGAGGCTTATGCCATTTGGTTGAATTAAGATAAAGATAATGAAAGAATAAAAGGAGAATTTTTCTCCTTTTATTCTCAATTAAAAAAATATTTACACAACCTCTTTAGGGGACGTTTTTGAAAACAAACGGTACACGCCAAACACAATTAATAATGGATACACCCATTCCAAGATTCCTCCAAGGATTTCCATAATTTTTTGAAATCCTAAAAGAGACAAACTGAATGATATAACAAGTGTAATCAGTAAACAGGTCGTGTAAGATAACATCTGTTGCAATATTTTTTTTTGCATAAAATCTGTCCATAGATTGCACAAATATGTTGCCGTTGCCAGGCATGAAAAAAATAAAGTAAGTGCAACTACAACCACGGCAGTACTACCAAAAGATTTTTCAGCAATAATCAACAATAATTTTTCTGGAGCAACATTTTGAAGGCTATCCGCATAGGAGGCAGATAAAATAATAAAACCTACATACACCACAAACAATAAGGCTCCGGCAACCAACGATGACGCGACGGCTTGACGCATGATATGTTCACTTTTTAAAGGATTTTTTCTTTTTGTAAAATAATGTAAAATCGTTCCGCCCATATAGACAGACCCCAGTAAATCCATGGTCTGATACCCCATCACCATACCATGTTTGATAGATGCTAAGTGTGATAACTGAGATGGCATTTGAATGGATGGGCAAAACATTAACCCAATAATAATTAAAATTGCAACCCCCCCGAGTTTAAAAGGAGTTAAAATAATGCCAATAATATCGACGATTCTATCTTTAAAAAAAGCAAAAATTCCAACAAACAAAAAAAATAACAATGAAAACATCCATAATTCACATGATGGATATAACATCGATACTCCACCAAACGATACATTTGAACATCTTGGGATCACACCAAATGGACCAATGAGCCCTAGTGTAACAATGTTTAACAAAAAAATACCAGTTGGTCTTAAAATTTTAAAGTAATGATCTATTGAACCTTTGAAACGAATAGATCCAAGCAATCCAACCAATGGGATTCCAATCGCAGTAATTGTCCAACCGATCCCTCCCATCCAACATTGCTGTCCCAAATCACGTCCAAGAATCAAAGGAAACACTAGATTTCCGGATCCAAAAAACATTGAAAATATGGCAAAAGCTGCAATTAAAATAGGTACCACCCTTGATTTCTCCTCCACTAAAAATGACGATATAGACGATACAACTGTCTAACTGCATTTAGTATATGTAGTTTTAAAAAAATAATAAAATTCTTGTATTGTTTGAGAATTTTGTGTTTTGAGTCAAAAAATGTATGATGAATTTATGGTCCCCATCGTCTAGAGGTCTAGGACACCGCCCTCTCACGGCGGCAACACGGGTTCAAATCCCGTTGGGGACACCACTTTCCAAAAAAAAGGATATCTATGCATCTGTGGAAAAAAGTTTTAATTGGTCTCATTCTTGGATGTATTGCGGGTTTTATTATGGGACCTCAAGCATCAATGCTGAAACCAATTGGTGATGTTTTTATTCGTTTGATCAAAATGATCATTGTCCCACTTATTTTATGCGCTGTCATCAGCGGTGTATCCAGTATTGGGGAAACCACTAAGCTGGGACGCATTGGGCTTAAAGCAGCCGTTGCCTATTTTGTAACAACAGTTTTTGCTGTTTGTATTGGTCTTGGGACTGGCGTTCTTTTAAAGCCTGGACAAGGCTTTAAATTGCCTCAAGATTTTTCATCATCAACCGTACCTGCTAGTACTTTTTCCATACTTGATTCATTTTTAGACATTATTCCGGATAATATTTTTGGCGCCATGTCAAGTGGTAACATATTGCAAGTAGTATTTTTTGCAATTTTTGCCGCCATTTGCATTAATAAATTGGGATCAGAAGGCGATCGTGTTTCATCATTTTTCAAATCATTTTCTGTGCTAATTTTTAAAATGATCTCCCTTATCGTGCAATTGTCACCCTATGCAGCATTCGCACTAACGGCAGCCTTAGTGGGATCACAAGGAAAAAAAGTCCTTCAAAGCCTTAGTTATTTAATTGTATGTGGCATGATAGCATTTTTACTACAATACATCGTGTTTGGGCTATTGATTCGTGTCTTTGCCAAAGTATCACCCATCCCATTTTATAAAAAAAGCATTGAATATCAAACAATTGCTTTTTCCAGCAGCAGCTCCAAGGCAGCGCTAACCACTACCATGAGTGTATGCAAAAACAAATTGGGCGTATCTCAAACGGGATCATCATTTATATTGCCTTTGGGTGCTACTATCAATATGGATGGTCTTGCTATTTATCTGGGGCTGTGTGCTGTTTTTGTCGCCCAAGCAACCGGCGTTGAACTGACAATGGCTAACTATGCTACCATCATTGCTACCTGCACTATTGGATCCATCGGAGGTGCTGGCATTCCAAGTGCGGCATTAATATTTATTCCAATTGTTCTTGGGTCTGTTGGTCTTCCTGTTGAAGGAGTCGCTCTTATTGCCGGCATTGACCGTATCATGGACATGATGCGAACCACCGTCAGCATTACCGGTGACGCCGCTGTGACAGTTGTGGTGGATGCATGGGAAGGATTGTTGGACAAAAAATCATACAATGCCTAAGACATCATTTTTATCATCCCATTACGTCAAAAATCTTTTAGAAGTTTATGCCATTGATGATATTTATGATGAACTAATTTTTTTAAATAAATTAAATATGGAAGAATTCTTATTATGTCGTTTTTTTTCACTGGCAACCCTGAATACTCTTTTGACAACCTTAGGCATTCAAAAATTAAAAAGCTTTTTATTAACGTTGCGCTACAACAAACGTTTTGATTTGCTACCATCTATTGTACATGATTTATTAAACAAAGATACGGCTGTTGTTTATTGTGTAAAAGACCATTTAGATAATATCAAAGCTCATGTTTATCAACAAT
>JBIKYJ010000075.1:0-4462 GCA_044355315.1 Alphaproteobacteria bacterium
TCATTTTGAATCTTTGGGGCAAATTAGCGAATATAATGCGATAGGAATGCATACGATGATTATGTCATCACGACCTTTTTATACCTATTTTCAAAATAAAACATGGGATACTTTTGACAAAGTTCGCTCATTACGAGAATCAGGCATCCCTTGTTATGCAACAATCGACGCTGGGCCGAATGTAAAAATCATGTTTTTAAAAGATAATGAAGATATCTTAAAGTCTGAATTTCCTGGTATCCAAATTTACCATCAGATATAACTCATGGTTATAGTCGATTACATTAAGGTTGTACAAAATGAGGGATCTATTGATGACATCAACATTATGAACTATATCACTCTCGCACAGGCAGAAATCCACTCAATATGATATAAAAAATTAAGTAAACGTTCCAAAAAAACATATGTCATCCAGTGGACGACGTTCCCTTGGTTCAATATCATGTTTTTTGTCATAACCAAGGGCCATGATGGACAACGGGTTGAATGAATCATCCATCATGAAAGATTTTTTTAAATTTATCTGATCAAATCCACCAATTTGATGGGTCATGATACCCATATCATAAGCCATAAGAGACATATTTTGAGCAGCAGCTCCTGTATCATAATCAGCCCACCTGTTAAAATTATCATTTTTTGAAAATTTAGTGTCTGATACAATAACAATCAAAACGCTGGCATGTTGTGCCCAGCTTTGATTAAAAGGTACCATTGAATTTAAAATCAAGTCAAAACTGTTTTGGTGTTCTTTCTTCATCGCAATTAAAAAACGCCATGGCTGATCCCCATAACAGGATGGGGCCCAACGACCGGCCTCCAAAATAGAGTTAATATGATCATATGTTACATCTTTTGTGATATCAAATTCACGAGAACTGTGACGATTAAAAATGACTTCTTTAATAGAATGACTGGAATTGGACACTGGTAAAATTTAAACGAAGGGTATGTATTTATATTATATACCGAGTGTATAAATCATGGCGAACACTGTGAGCTGTCATTTTCTTGTTTTCTTAATCAAAGATAGTTACGTTATGTTTTGTGTTAAAATTAAATTATACAAAATTAAAACAATCGCTTTGAGATTTTTTTTAATACTTGTTTCAATCGTGTATGCTTTCTCGGAGCCCGTGTCTGTTTCTGCGCGTCACTTTTTATATCAACGTAAACTTCAAAAAATAACTGCTTCTGGAAATGTTCAAGTATATTATCAAGGGCGATTGTTAAAATGTCATTCTTTATGTTTATGGTTGCGTAACAACACCGCAACCGCCAAAGGAAATGTTCAAATTATTGAAAAAGATATGACACTTAACGCGGATCATATTGCACTTAAAAAAGACCTGAGCGAAGGCCTGATTGAAAAATTTAGAATCATTTTTAAAGAACATGGCATATTATCAGGAGACCTGATGAAACGCCAAGCATCTGGTAAAAATTTACTTAAAAATGGTTCTTTTACATCATGTGATTTAGATCATCCTACATGGACCTTAACTGCCGATGAGATTATCCATGATGAAGAAAAAAAAGATATTGAATTGAAATATGTATCATTTTATTTCAAAGGTAAGAAGATTATCACATTGCCATTCTCTATCCATTATCCTGACCCAAGAGTGCAATATAAAAATGGTTTTTTGGCCCCATCTTTTGGACGTAATACCGAAAATGGGTATTTTATGACCACTCCTTATTACATCAACTTTTCTCCTTATCATGATATGGTCATCACACCATTTTTATTAACAAAAGAAACTCCAATGATCGTATTCGATCATACCTTACGTCATCCACGTTTTGATGTAACGTCATTTTTGAAATCAAACATTGTGAAATCCTCGAATCGAGAGAAACAAAAAAGATCTTATCAATATTATTTAACAAGCAAAGGGTCCGTTGATGTATCACATTCAACCTTGCTGATTTTTGATGTCAATCGTGCTAGTACCATGGATTATGTCAATGGGTATGACTATAATGAAAATCAAATTTTCTATCAAAAAACATCAATACTTCCTACCCATTTCAAGTTAATTCATTTTTTGGATGATGGCTTGATCACTATGGATACTTTGTATTCCAAAACATTTGACACTTCTAAATCAGCACAAGTTTATCCATCATTGTCTTTTTTTCATCAAAAAGATTTTTTTGACATTCAAGGGCAATTGGTCTGGATGAAAAGGGAAGAGAGTTTTTTTGATCAGTGTTTTCAAGTAACACGTCCAAAAAAAATAGGCCGTTTTTCTATCAGACCTGTGATCAATTATCCACATGTGACTTCACATGGCGCCTTTATTGAAACATCCATTGGATGTGACAGTACTTATTATTATTTAAACAATTATCAATCATTTAATCATTACTCTTTCGCACCATTTTTTCATCAAACCATATCATACCCGATGTTAAAAGAGGGTTTTATTATTGAGCCTACATTGATCATTCACGCCCAAAAACAATTAAAAAAAACATCTTCACTTGTGATAAATGAAGATTATTTATTCCACGATCTTGATGAACATAACTTGCTCAGTCATAATCGTCTTTACGGCAAAGACAAAGTTGATAGCGGTGTGCGTACCATTATGGGAGTAAACGTATTGTATCGGTATATGGGACTATTTTTGGGAAAAACAATTCCCATCAAATCACATCAATACATAGACAAATTGTATGTGAGTCGTATGTTTGTTGATATATCATCCCATATTAAAATATATATAAAATCTTTGTGGTCTCCATCTTTTAAGCTCAATTTAAATGAAACAGGATTCAGTTTTAAACAAAAACGCATGACCTTGGATATGTCTCATGTTTATACAATACCTGATCTAAATGAGAAAAAAATCACAACATCACAGCTCAATGGAATCATAAAAACCCGCCTTTCTCATAATTGGCAAATTTCTTATGCGCAAATTTATAATTTAAAAAAACAAGATAAAAAGGCAGATCTACACCACTTTTTTGGATTTGAATACAACGATGACGATTCATGTTTTAAGGTGCAAGGAGGTATCTTTAAAAGCTCACAAAATGAAAATTACTCAGGATTTTTACTGAAATTTTCATTGAAATCAATCGGTGATATTCAAACATTTAATACACCCCACTATCCAAGTCCTCCTTTGGCAAATAATTTAAATTTTTAAATTATTTTATAGATTCCCCATGTTGTAAAACCTTGAAATCAGGAGCAAGACCATAAAACTGTTGAGCGTAGTCATCCAAGGCTTTTTGTAAATCTTTGGGTGGTTGATCTAAAGACTCATCACTGATTCCCTCGAATGTTCCCCAATGAATAGCGATTGCTTTTTTTGCATGAATATCAATCATAACCTTCAAAGCTTCGGATGGATTAACATGTGATTCTTTCATAAACCACCGTGGTTCATAGGCGCCAATGGCAATGGCAGCCAAATCAAATTCTCTCATCTGCACGCCAATATCAATCACATCTTTTGAGTAAGCAAGATCTCCTGAAAACCAAAAACGATACGTGGGATGAATAATGGCCCAGCTACCCCACAGAGTTTGATATCTGTCTTTGATATAACGTGCACTCCAATGCTGTACAGCCAAAAAATGTAGATCAATAGGCTGGTTTTTTCCTTCTATGGTATAGATATCATCCCAATCCAAAGGAATGACGTTTGGATGGTCTCCGTGAATGGTAGACCCTTTTATATGCTTTTTAAACCAATATTGAACACCAAGTGGGACAAAAAAACGCACATTTTTATGATGATTCATTAACATTTGCACACTATCTTGATCCAAGTGGTCCCAATGGTTATGGGATAATAATACAACATGAACAGGTGGCAATTGATTAAAGAGAACACCAGGTGGTTGATGACGTTTGGGACCCATAAAACGAATAGGAGATGCACGTTTTCCAAAATGAGGATCCGTCAAAATATTGACACCATCAATTTGGAACAAAACCGTTGCATGGCCAATCCATGTGGTACGTGGCTCTAAACTTGGGCTATGAATGAGCTCAAGATCTGGTTGTGTACTTTGAATAGCTTGTGATGGGGGCTTTGGAAGTCCCTTCCAAATACGGTTCCATATCCATTTTAAAACACCCTTTTTAAAAGATCTGGGCGTATATCGATTGACAAAGCCATCTATGCGGTGGTGAGATTTTTCAGGATTAAAATCAACATTCATGAGTTTGTCAAAATATATTCAATATTATGGGCAATACTGTCCATGACATCTTGATCGTATCCCTCTAACATAATGCGTACCAATGGCTCGGTCCCAGAGGCGCGAATTAAACAACGGCCATCTATTAATCGAGACTCTTCTTTTTTGATGAGCTCTTGTACAGATGGATTTTTTAAAACAGCAGGACTGACTTTAACATTTTTTAAAAACTGAGGAACTTTCACAAATAATTTCAAAATATCAGAAGCTCGTTTTTGATATTTGACAAGTA
>JBIKYJ010000076.1:0-4458 GCA_044355315.1 Alphaproteobacteria bacterium
TCGTTGATCACACTACCCCTCACTTTTTAGAAGGTCTTGAGCAGCCTGCATAATAAGATCAAACAAACCAGAAGAACCACCCTGATAATCATGTTGGATCGTTCTCAGTCCTAAGGTAAAAATAGAGTAAAGGAACGTGTCTACAGTTTTCTTAAATGGACAAGTTTTATTGATTCCCGCAAGGCTCACTAAAAGCATTGCCACACTGACCACGCTCATCAGTTTAGATAAGCGATCAAGGTTAGTCATATGGGTATTTTCCAAGTTAAATCCTTGTGATTTCATATTCCTAAAACATGTTTCGATCAACCAACGTTTTTTGTAGGTCGATAAGATTCTGTCAGGATTTTTTGTATTCGAACATACAATAAGCAATTGATTGTCCTTCGTCCTTTTACCAGCAATTGTCAGATCATTTTCTACAATTTTTTGATGAAAATAAAGTTCATGATTCCCTTTTAGAGAGGAGAAAAATTCTTTTAATGGACGTTTTTTATTGTTTTGGGCGAACTTAGCAAGTCGATTATCTTTCAAACGGATAAAAAAGGGACCTTGTTGTCGCAAAGATATGTTAACCACTCTTTGCCAATAAACTCCCTGTCCGCTGTCAAAGATTGGATACAATCCAAACCAAAAGTCTCTTTAAATTGCTCTAACAGCTCCTGACGTGTCTTTAAATCAGAACATCCTTGATGAGGCATTAAACGCCAAAAAAGCGTGAATGTGATTTTTCCTATACGGGCTGTTAACGCAAGGATATTGATATTTGTTTGACCATACTTCCAATTGGTTCTATCTAATATCAGATGCATTTTTGGAATGCGGTTGAAGGTATTAAAAACCATAGCATAAGCAAATACTTTCTCAAGGGTAACTTGCTTTGCAAAAAAACCTTCGAATACGTTCTAGTTTTGCTTTGAATGAGAGTGTTTTGAGTCCTCTAGCTAAAGCGTGATGCTGGACGTTACCATATTTAACAAGGTTCATAACCATGTTCGTAAATGTAGCTTTACGTTCTGGACGCCATTTTAATGGTAATAGAATTTTTTTAACCAATAATGATAAGCTCATTTGGGAAAAATTTAATTTCTTTTTATTAAATTAACTTAAATATTTTTATTCCTCAAAATGCTTTTTAAAAAGTGAGGGGTAGTGTGGCTCGTAGTATTTTACATGGCTCTGATAACATTAGGTTTTGCAGCACAAAAAAATGAAGCTGACGGTCCTTCTGTGAAATCCCATTATGCACTTACGCAACCTCTGTACACAGAAGTTGTTAATGATTTGCATCATAAAACAAGCTATTGGAAAAATATTCATGAAAGATGTGAAGCGGCTGCCCAAGGATTCGGCACCCTCACATCCTTGTTGATTTTATATCAAAAAAAACCAATGACTATTCGTATGCATTATATGACAGGTTTTTTGGGAGGTGGGTGTTTGGGTTTATTAAATTACTCAAAATTTGCTTACCGTCAGTATGTACATTACCAACATGATTTGAATGCTGTTTTAAAGTTCAATCACCAACCCGGATTTATTTACGGAACGGAAGAAGATCTTGACAGAACATCAAACCAAGATTGAATAAAATAACAATACGTTACTTTGATCAAAAGGCAGCGCTTTTGCGTTGCCTTTTTAAAAAACATAATCACATGCAATAAAACAAACATTTAACGTTACAATAATTGTAGATTATGACCTCCAATTATCATGTTTACAACTCCCAATTTTTGGAAACGCAAAGGATTTTTGAGTTACTTGTTGCTGCCAATTGCAAAAATTTACTATGCCATATCTTATTTGAATCAAAAATTTAAAATCACTAAAAAGGTGCCTCGTCCCGTTATTTGTGTCGGCAATGTTGTATTAGGAGGAGCCGGAAAAACACCAGTTGTCATTGCTATATCAAAAATTTTAAAAAATTTGGGCTATCAGCCACATATTATTAGCCGAGGATATGGAGCCGTTATTCGTCAGGTGACAAAGGTAGATTCCACAAAACATGATTATTTAAATGTGGGGGATGAACCTTTGTTACTATCAAAAAATGCTCCCACATGGGTCAGCACAGACCGACGCCAATCCATTGATTCGGCCATTAAAGATGGTGCTAATATTTTAATTTTGGATGATGGGCTACAAAACAAAAGCATTTACAAAGATTTAAATATTTTGGTTATTGATTCACTGCAAGGTTTGGGTAATTCATTGTTGTTTCCATCTGGTCCTTTACGAGAACCTTTAAATCAAGCTTTGAAAAATAGTCATTTGATTGTCATTGTTGGTGATCATGAGGTCGATATCCAAACAAATATTCCAAAAGTTCGGGCTAAATTTGACATAATATCTGATATTCCTCATCAATCAGTTGTCGCATTTGCTGGACTTGGTTATCCTGAAAAATTTTTATACACTCTTGAACATCACGGATTTCGTGTCTTTGAATTTCTAAAATATCCAGATCATCATCCATATACTATTCCCCAAATAAAAAAATTATTAAAAATCGCTGAATCTTACGGAGCCCGATTGATGACCACGGAAAAAGACTTTACAAGAATTCCTGAAAAATACCAAAAAGATGTCCTATTTTTAAAAGTAGAGCTGTGTTTTGACGATCCTATATTCATCGAAAAAATATTAAAGAATCATTTGTCGTAATCAAAATTAAGTATTATTAAAATATACAATGTTTCTTTGTTCATTCTAGATCAATGTATTTTTAACCTTTTCTTTAAATACAATGGCAGATGTGTAATGCCTTAAGGCTTCTCTTTCTGATGATTCCATGATCAAAACATCTGCTTTCAGGTGATGGGTATCATTGTCATAAGACAAATCTTGATGAATATAACACAGGCTTTGAGATGATAATAAAGATAGGTCAGCCCCTAAATCAATTAAACGAGCAGGTATGTGGAAAATATCTTGGGCATGGACAGTTGATAATACTAAATGCCCTGTAAGAGCAGCACGCATAGCCAGTTGAGTTGTCATTTGATCACGAATTTCTCCAATTAAAATCACATCCGGATCATGGCGCATGAGAGATTTAAGGAAATCTTGATGGTGATTCCACATGGTTTGGCGAATCATAGGTAAAAAAAATTCTACAGGCTCTTCCAACGTCATAATAGAACGGCTTGATGCATCCATTGTTTGTAGCAACGCATACAAAGTGGTCGTTTTTCCCGATCCAGTTGCACCACTAATCAAAACAAGGCCGCTTTTCATATCTTTGATGCGCATCAATGCATCCCCTTGATTGTTGGAAAACCCTAACTCTTGTAATGATTGTTGGCAAATGGCACGGTTTAATAAACGAATGGCAACAGATTCCCCCCAAATGGTTGGATGGAATGACACACGACAATCAATGTTACGCCCCCCAATCACATGTTCAAAATGACCACTTTGAGGCTCATAGGTTTGGGTAATATCCAAATTTGATAATACTTTTAAACGAATGATGATGGAATGATAGTGGGAAAGAGAAAAATACTGGGGATTTTGAAGGCGACCACATACCCGTTCATTTAAAATGGCATAATATTTTTGAGGATAAATATGGATGTCTGATGCGTCTTTAAGGATGGCTTGTTGTAAAATTGATACAACTGCTTCGATAGTGGGCAGATCTTTAAAATTCTTTTTTGAATGCTTTAATATAATTGCGTCAATTTCATAGGGAATTCCTTGGTACGCAACGTGGGGAGTGCTAGGCAGGTGATCCAAATTAGCACAAGCAATATGATAAATTCCATTATGATCTTTTAAAAATGGAATTGCCCTATGAGACCCCCAATAATCGCTCATCTCTAAAATAGATACGTTATCAAGACTCATGAAAGGGCGACCATGAATATAGCTCATCACACGCCCCCATTCATCTACCGTGATTATATTCATCTCAAGGACTAATTCACAAAATAAATCCTGATCATAGAGGGCTTTTAATAAATCAGGATCAGCCAAATGATTTTTAATTAAATAATCGTAAAATAGATCCTTGATCATAAGATCAAATTTCGCCTATGCCAACGAATGATCTAAATGAGACAAATGGTAATCCAATGTTTTTATCAGTGATTCCTTTAAGGAAATTTTTGGCTCCCATCCTAAATAGTTTTGAGCCTGTTCAATGGATGGTGTCCTGTTTTGAATATCTTGATAAAACTGACCATAATGATTATTTGATGTCACAATCTCAATGATTGTTTGATCTGCCTTGTCTTTAAAAAATGAATAGCTTTTTAAGGTATCTAATAATATGTGGGCGAGTTCTTTGATGGAGTAATTATTGTTTGGGTTACCAATGTTAAATATGCGCTGTGTTGCGCATCCATCTCTATTCTCAATAATACGCACAAGAGCGTCAATACCGTCATCAATATCAGTAAATGAGCGTTTTTGATCTCCTCCATCAACCAATTTTATTTTTTGATGTTTTAA
>JBIKYJ010000014.1:0-14401 GCA_044355315.1 Alphaproteobacteria bacterium
AAAAGTATTTTAAATATTTTGTATGAATATAATAAAAAGTGCAATCACAGTTGATTTTTGATAAGGTCTGACACAGAGAATAGTTTTAAAAACTGTGTAAAATATGACAAAAAACTATCAGTTTTAGATGATATAGTCGATTGCATTAAGGTTATCCGAATGATGGGCCTACTTACGTATCAGAATCATGAAATGTGTCATTTATGCCTTGATGCGCATGATAAGATGAGTAAAAAATAAAAATTCAGACACACACCTTAACACGTTTAACTATTACACTCCTGTGGATCCAAACCCTTTGTCCTGACGTTGTGTGTTATCAAGTGATGACACTTCATTCCAAGAAACTTGAATCACAGGAGCAATCACCATTTGTGCAATTTTCATCCCCTTTCGAATGGTAAATGGCTCTAAAGATGTATTCAGTAAAATAATTTTAATTTCACCCCGGTAATCGGCATCGATTGTACCAGGGGTATTAAGGACAGTCATTCCATAATTGAGAGCCAAACCAGATCTTGGACGTATTTGCGCCTCATACCCTGGACTTAAAGATATAGCTAAGCCAGTTGGTACAAGCAATCTAGATAAAGGATCAACAACGGTATCTATAATAGATGATATATCACAACCTGCGCTTAAATGTGTTCCGTATGTTGGGATCACAGCATCGTCTGATAATTTTTTAATGTTGATAATCATTTTTTAAAACAATAAGATATCTTTCATGTATGTTACTACATGTCCTTTGTGCAGAAAAAATTCATTTTAAAGTCCTAACATTTTAAACATTCATTTAAACGTTCAAGAATTTGCGATGGAGTTAATAGTAAAAAAAGATCTTCAAGTTTGGGACCATACTCTAACCCCGTTAGAGCTTGTCTCAAGGGGTGATAGAGATCATAGCCTTTTCTTTTTGTGTGTTCACCCAAAGACTGTGTCCATAAACGCCATGTATCTTTAGAAAATTCTGTTGGTAATAATTGTATGGCAATTTTTAAAAAATCTTGGTCTTTTGATTGTTGCGCTGGCCGTGTAATCGGTGATTTCAAAATACCATACCATATTTTAAAATCCTTCAAAGATGTCACGTTTTTTTTAACAATTTCAAATTCATCCTCGGTAAAATAAACATCATGATCTTTTAGATAAGATTGTATATGGTCAAAGGGTACATGATGAAAATACTTTTCATTCATACGTACCAGGTCTTGATCATTGAATTTGGGGGCCGTGCAAGTAAAATAAGATAGATCAAAACCTTGGATCAATTCATCCATTGAATAGGCTTGATGCATTGGCAATGACGTGCCTAAACGAGATAGTAAACTGTTCATTACAAGAGGCTCTATTCCTTTATCTCTGAGATCTTTTAAGCTGAGGCTTCCCAAACGTTTTGATAAAGCACTTCCATCTTTGTCCAACAATAATGTTGTATGAGAAAAATGCGGAATAGGGCCCCCTAACGCTTCAAACATCTGGATCTGGGTGGCTGTATTGGTTACATGGTCTTCACCACGAATAACATGGGTAATACCAAAATCAATATCGTCAATAACGGAACAAAAACTGTATAAAAACACTCCATCTTCTCTGATAAGAACGGGATCAGATAAATCTTTTCCATCAAATTCAATTATTCGTTTAATACCATCATTCCAACAAATAGGTTGATCTTTTAACAAAAACCTATAGTGTGGTTTACGGCCCTGTTGTTCAAAAATTTGAATCTGGTCTTTTGTCAACTGTAGAGCAGATCTGTCATAAATCGGAGGTTTTTTTTGAGATAGACATCGTTTTCTTTTAAATTCAAGCTCTTCTTTTGTGTCGTAACAAGGATATAAATCTCCTGATGCTATTAATATGTTTTTAACAACCTCATAACGATCAAAACGGTGGGATTGATGACATACTTGATCATAATGAATGCCTAACCATTTTAAATCCTCAACTATAGCATCTTCATAGCGTTTTTCACTTCTTTCCATATCTGTGTCATCCATACGCAACAAGAAAAAGCCTTTGTTTTTTTTTGCAAATAAATAATTAATAAGAGCAGCCCGTGCATTCCCAATATGCAAATATCCAGTTGGGCTGGGAGCAAATCGAACTTTGATCATTTAAAACATAAGGTCCATTGTTTAGTGAATTCTATCATAATATGCTGGAGTATTCTTAAATATATAGACTTTTTAACAGGGATCGTACACGCCTGGTGCACGGTTTTTGAGATGAAAGGCTTGAATTTCTTTGATAAAATTTTATTAAAATGCATTTGACAGCTTATTTAAATCAGGTAATTATAGATCAAATACTAGTTGTATGAAATAAATGACACAGTTACAAGAACAGTATGATGACCAAGATGTGGAAACACGTTTAGTAACTCACAAGGCACGTAAAATCGACATGCATTTGTACAAAGAGAGGCTCATATCACATCCTGAATATGATGAATGCATGATGTTTGTGGAAGAATTAGAGGATTGTTCTATTGGACGGTATTTGTTGTCAACCCAAGGATTTAATGGGTATTGGTTTGATTATTTATGTCAACCTGTTCCGAAAATTCAACGTCCCATTGCTGATATTGAAAAATTTATTGTTCAAGAGGCGCCTTTGTCTTTGGCATTTAAAGAGTCACGCTCTATTTTACAAAAAATAGTCTCCCAAAATATCCAAGACTATATTCGCATGGCGTCCTTGCCGTGTGGACTTATGACAACATTTTTTGAATTGGATTTTTCTCATGTATCTCATTTTTCTTTATTAGGATTGGACCTAGATTGCGAAGCTATTAACATTTCCATTGAGGTTGCCAAAAAAAGAAATTTACTGAATCATGTTCAATATATTCACGGAGATGTTTTTGATTTTTTAAACAAGGATGATTTCCATTTAATTATTGGTTTTTGTATGGAGTTTTATATTACCAGCCGAGATTATATTTCAAATTATTTTCAAGTTGTTCATAATGCATTAAAAAAAAATGGTGCTTTTGTTGGGGCATTTTTTTCAGACTCGTCCTATTGGAATATTAAGGATGAAGATTTACTCGCCAAACAGGTCATGATTTTTGACACTATTTTATCTTTGCCGTTTGGTATGAGATTTACCCTTGACGATATGGCTGAAATTTTGGAAAAAATAGGATTTTATAATATTCAATTTGTCTTTGATGAACAAAAAATGGTGCCGGTGGTATTTTGTCAGAAGAAATAAAAAAATTTAACGAAAGCCTGAAACAATGGCTTAATCGTTGTCAAATTTTACATGAAGATTTAAAAAAATCTGCCCTTTACGGTAGTCAAAGTGGAAAACGTTTTCGCCCCCAACTAATTTTTATGATGGCAGATTTTTTATCAATTCCTATTTGTGATGTCATGCCTGTTTCCATCAGCATTGAATTACTCCATTGCTCGTCATTAATGTTAGATGATTTACCGTGCATGGATCATGCCGAATTGAGGCGCCACGAACCCACTTGTTGGGTTGTTTATGGCGAAGGAATGACGACCTTGTCTGCTTATGCCTTAGTATTTTCCAGCGCCCAAATTATTTTAAACTCCTCATACGATAATTCAACAAAAGTTGAATTAACAAATTTGTTGTGTTCAACTGCTATTGGAATGACGGACGGCCAAGCTTTTGATATTTCTCAAGACAAAAGTATTTCTCTGTCAGAGTTATGTATTTTAAAAACGGGACGTTTGTTTGAATTTTGTTTGTTATCACCGCTCATCATTGCGGGGCGACGTGATTTAATTCCAACCTTTCAAAAAGTATCAGAGTTATTGTCTTTAATTTTTCAATACCGAGATGATCTTATGGACGATGAATCCAGCGATCAAACTGGAAAATCCTCACATATTGATTATCATAAAGACACTTTTAAAAAAAAAGATATGGTTAATGTGAGTGATATTTTAAAAGAATTAAACGAGCTATTAAGCATACAATGCCCATTGATTCGTGATAAAATGATGCAGGTCGCTGATTGGATCATGACGCGCCAACACTAATTATTGGAGATATGTTAAACATCTTTAGAAATATTCTTAAAGACCGAGGGCTTGACGGTTTTTTAATTCCCAAAGCTGATCACTTTATGCAAGAATCAACATCACCATGCGAAGAGCGTTTAAAATTTATAACAGGATTTTCTGGATCGGCAGGTATAGCATTAATTACCCAAGAGCATGCTTCTTTATTCGTTGATGGGCGTTATACAACTGCAGCTAAACAAGAAGCTCCAGATTATCAAATTTATGATCTATCCATTCAAAATATCATCGATAGCATTCCTGATGGGAATGTGATTGGATTTGATCCTTGGGTTCATTCCATTGATCAAATTGAAAAACTCTCAAAAAACGCTCATGCACATTTTCATGCAGTTCAAGATAATCCTGTTGATATTGTTTGGAGAAACCGACCGGTTATGGAGTCGTTGCCATTTTTTGATCATCTTATTGATTATGCAGGCGAAGATTTTAAAAATAAAATTAAACGCATTCAAGAATCCATGACTACAGATTTTTTGTTTATAACGCGTCCAGATTGCGTGTCATGGTTATTTAATATTCGTGCCAACCACGTACTGTATTCTCCTATTGTTCAAAGCTTTGCCTTACTTCCCAAAGAAGGTATGCCTTTATTAATGACAAAACATCATTATGAAGGACACAAAGATATATCGTTGATTAACGAGAATGATTTAAAAAATCTGAGTGGATCCATCTCACTCAATTCAGGAGCTCCTCATCAATTTTTAGATATTTTTAAACATATGGACATTCATATTGAAGCAGATATTGTGACACAATTGAAATCAATTAAAAACTCGGTTGAACTTGTTGGTGCGATCTCTTGCCACCAACGAGAAGGATATGTGTTAAATGAATTTTTAAAAATTATTAAAAAAGATTATAAAAATTATACGGAATGCAGTGCAGCCGAATTATTACGCACAATGCGCAGCCGTATTAATTTGTATCAAGGTCCCAGTTTTGAAACTATTTCTGCCATTAATGATCATGGTGCTATCATTCATTATCGTCCTTCAAAAGATGAAGATTGCCCATTGGATGATGGAATCTATTTAATTGATAGTGGAGGGCAATATCTTGATGGAACAACTGATGTCACACGGACAATTCTATTGGGTGATATTAAAAACCCATTTTATAAAACAGTCTATACAGCCATTTTAAAGGGCATGATTGATTTATCTAATGCAATTTTTCCAAAAGGTACCACTGGAGCCTATATTGATATTTTGGCTAGGCGTTATTTGTTTGAGTTGGGTTTGGATTATCCCCATGGGACGGGACATGGGGTAGGTAGTTATTTAAATGTTCATGAAGGTCCCCAATCTATATCAAAATATTCCAATGTTCCCTTAGAAAAAGGCATGATTCTCTCCAATGAACCAGGTTATTATGAAGAAGGTCATTTTGGTATACGCATTGAAAACATGATGATAGTGGTTTCAAAAGGGGATTTTTTAGGTTTTCAAACTCTAACCCAGGTCCCCTTTGACCGTGATTTGATTGATGATGCTGCACTGTCTGTAGATCATCATCAATTTTTAAATACCTACGGTTATGTTTAAAATCATTTTAAGTATAGTGATTGGGCTGGGATTCTACCATTATTTTATTCATACACAAAAAAATCATTTGGACGTGGGAATTATTAATTTATCTCGCGTTGAACAGGAATCGAAAGCTTATAAAATAATTCGTGAACTTCTGGATCTTGAACATAAAAAAATCAAGGATACAGTTTTAGAATTAGAGGACGCTCAGCGTAAATTTTATGATCGAGTTAAACAGATGGAATCACAAAATGATCCATCAGCCCCTGTGATAAGACAAGAATTTAATAAAAAAAACCATGATATTGAAAACTATATTCAAAATGAAAAAGAGAAATTACGCATTTTCTTTAAGAAAAAACAAGATCAGTTGGATAAAAAAATCACACAATGTATTGATAATATTATCAAAAAACACCATTTATCTTTGCTGATAAATTCCAACATTGATGATGAGCACAAAATTGTTATTTATGGTCAAAAATCTATGAATTATACAGATGCATTTATTCAAATGTTAGATCAGTCAATAGATACAGATTAAGATGAGACCATTTTTTTCAAAATAGCATTGATTTTTAGCCATTTTTGAGAAGGTAAAGAAGGACTTCCTCCCACAACAGAGAAATCAGCAAGGTTTTTGATAACTCCACTTTGGGCTGCAATTTTGCATCCTTTTCCAATTTTAAGGTGTCCCGTGATACCAGCTTGTCCAGCTGCAATAACCCCTTCTCCTAATTGTGTGCTTCCCGCAATTCCAACTTGTGCCACAATAATACACCTGTCTTTTAAAACAACATTGTGAGCAATCTGTACTAAATTATCAATACGAGTGCCTTTTCCAATAATGGTGTTTTCTAAACTGCCACGGTCAATGGTTGTATTGGCACCAATTGTAACATGATCTTGGATGATGACACTTCCCAGTTGTGGCACATCAATCGGTCCTTTTTCATCCATGTCAAAACCAAACCCTCCTTGGCCAATACGCGCACCATTTTTAATGGTCACAAATGATCCAATCTCGGCGCATTGGATCGATACTTGAGATTCAATATGGCAATTATGGCCAATTTTTACATCGGATTCAATCACCGTGTGATGGCCAATGTAGGTATGATCGCCAATCACTGCATGATCACCAATAACACAAAACTCACCAATAAAAACATTGGATCCAATGTTTGCTGTTGGTGAAATTGATGCCGTAGGACTGACCATTCCAGTGGTCTCTTTTTTAAAAAAATGACTCAAGATAGCTGCAAATGCTCGGTAAGGTGTGTTGATAAGAATCTTTTGGTATCCTAACGGAATGTAATGATCCCATTCAGGCTTTGTTATAATGATACCCCTTCCGTGTTCAGGAATTTTCTCAACATAATGGTGGTTGTGTAAACATGCAATCAATCCTTCATCAAGATCGTGCACAGTTGATACTCCGATGATAGTAGAATTATCTATATCTTGATTTGTTGCTTGAATAAGTTGTAATATATCGTGTAATCTTACATTATTTTTAATAAAGTGTTGCATTATAGATCTCCTTTTTTGTATACTGTTTCAGTAGTTTTTCTTCAATCCGAAGCAGCTGATTATATTTACATATCCTCTCAGAACGAGATAACCCACCTGTTTTAATATAATCGGCATTTAATGCAACACTTAAATCTGCAATAAAGTGATCTTCGCTTTCACCGGAGCGATGAGATATAATGCAACAATAGTTATTTTTTTTAGCAAGTTCAACCGTTTTAATAGTTTCGGTGAGTGTTCCTACTTGGTTTGGTTTGATGATAATAGCATGTCCTATTTTTTGATCAATTCCCATCTGCAAGCGATCTGCGTTGGTGACAAAAATATCATCACCGACAATCAGAGTTGTATTAAGCTCTTTGGTGATGGTCTTCCATCCTTCAAAATCATCTTGATCAAAAGGATCTTCAATAGAGGTAATAGGGTATGTTTGAACCAATTTTTTATAAAATTCGATCATGTCATCGATAGATTGTTTATCCTGACTTTTATTTGTTCTGTAATAACCATCTTTATAAAATTCGCTGGCGGCGACATCCAAAGCAAACGTTACATCTTGTCCTAATGTCAGCCCAGTCATGGTGACTGCCTCGCTCATCATGTCTAATGCTTCAAGAGGAGAAGATATGTTTGGTGCAAAGCCACCTTCATCCCCTACATTTGTTTGATACCCATTTTTTTTAATAATTGATTTAAGGGCGTGAAAAATTTCACTGCCGTATCTTAGAGATTCTCGAAAGGTCGCATGTCGTGGGCAAATCATGAATTCTTGGATATCAAGTCCATTATCAGCGTGAGCACCACCATTAATAACATTCATCATAGGATATGGAATTTTATAACATTCCCTTTGCGCTAGGGTTTTGAATAAAGGTTTTTGGCAATGAAGGCTGTAAGCCTTGGCAACAGCCATACTGATGCCTAGAATTGTATTTGCTCCATACTGTGATTTATTTTTTGTACCGTCCATCTCTATTAAAATTTCATCAATCCTGAATTGACAAGAAGGGTCGTGCCCACAAAGATGCTTATTAAAAACGGTATTTACGTATGAGACCGCCTGTAGAACACCTTTTCCATTATAACGTTTGGGATCATTATCTCTTAGTTCAATAGCTTCATGAAAGCCAGTAGAGGCTCCTGATGGGACGATAAATGATCCTGTGCTTTTATGATCAATGGTAACGTCAACCTCTAGGGTTGGCCGTCCTCTTGAATCAATAATTTCTCTTCCAACAATTTTGGTAATACAGTTCATGATATGTTCAACCTTTTTAAAAATTCCTCATGATCATCTAATTCTTGCTGAGACACATGAAAATCTCTTTTAGCATATGTTTTTTTTAAACGAGAGGGAGCAGTATGATTTTTTTCCTCTTCAGATTTAAATAAACTTTGTTGGCGTCCTCCACTGAGTTCCACATACACTTCGCACAGCAACATTGAATCTACCAAAGCTCCATGTTTATTTCTGGAGGACAGATCAATATTGTAGCGTTTACATAATGCATCCAGACTGGCTGGTGAGCCGGGAAATAATTTACGTGCAATTTTTAACGTATCAATCGTGTCTTCTAAATTTAACAATCTGTGATTGGTTCGCTTTAACTCGGCATTTAAAAAACCAATATCAAAGGCAGCATTATGGATAATAAGCGTTGAGTCCTCAATAAAATTTAAAAAATCCATGGCAACCTTGTCGAATGTGGGGTGGTCTTTTAAAAAATCATAGGTCAGTCCACTGATTTGTGATGCCTCTAAGGGAACATCTCGTTCTGGGTTAATGTAAACATGAAATGTTTGTCCTGTTTTTTTTTTTTTAAACATTTCAACACATCCAATTTCAATAACACGATGACCTGATTGGTGAGATAATCCTGTCGTTTCCGTATCAAGAGCAATTTCTCTCATGTATTTATATCTCCGTTGGTGTTTTTTTCTTCTTTCACGACCCATATCCCCATTATGATAATGGTAATAGTTGATATTATAAACATGATATAGACCATAAAACTCACATATGGTGCCCAAGAGAAGAGTCGAACTTCCACGAGAATTCTCACTCGCACCTGAAACGAGCGCGTCTACCAATTCCGCCACCTGGGCTTAATGAAATTTGGTCGGGACGGCGGGATTTGAACCCACGACCCCTATCCCCCCAGAATAGTGCGCTACCAGGCTGCGCTACGTCCCGAATCCATTAATTTCATGATAAAAAATATAGCCATGGCTGTCAAATTTTGAATCAATTTAATTATTCCTGGTTAAGATTAAAGATGATAAAGTTAACAAATCTCTCCAAAGTTTAGATTTTTGACCAGGAGACCTCAGTAAAAAAGCCGGATGATAGGTGGCAATAGTTTTTATAGACATGTATTCAAAAATTTTTCCTCTTAATGCTGTAATTCCTTCATTTGTATCAAGTAACGCTTTTGAGCTGACACTACCTACTAATAATATGAATTGAGGTTTGACACATTCAATATGTTTTTTTAAAAATGGTAAATAAAAAGAAATTTCGTCACTTGAAGGTGTGCGATTTCCCATCGGACGATAAGGAACAATATTTGAAATATAGCAATTTTTATCACGAAAAAGTCCAACAGTATTTAAGGCTTTTTCTAACAGTTTTCCACTTTGTCCCACAAAAGGTCGCCCTTGCTGATCTTCATCTTGTCCAGGGGCTTCTCCGATGACCATTGCTGCAGGATTTAAAACACCTTCTCCAAAAACCATTTGCATCGCGGTTTGTTTAAGTGGAGCATTTGTTAATGACATCATCAGTTTTTTTAGATCGTCTAAGTTTTCTATATTTCTTAACTGATCGATAAAAGAAGGATTTGTTGTTTTTTTGTGGTGTGGAAAACGCGTCAAAGGACGCTCAGATACGTCATCGCTAATCCCTTGAGAAATCAAAAAATCCTTCATTTAAAAGATAAAGTTAACCTTGGCGAGCCTTAAATCTGGGATTTTTTTTATTAATGACATAAAGCCGGCCGCGTCTGGAGACAACTTTACAGTTCTTATCTCTTAATTTTAATGTCTTGATAGAATTTGCGATTTTCATGACAAAATAAATGTAAACGTTTTTCTTAAGTATACCCTTTTTGGATATTGTATCAATTTTTTATCATGTCTATTCAATAAAATTGGGTTAAAAACACACACAAAACAAAGCACGTCAATCTTTTTTATAGTATCCTTTACATAAGGGAATATTCACTATTGTAAAAAGAAATGACACAATTATTGATGCCAAAAGCAACTGCGTCATGGTTAATTGAGCATACATCATTAACATTTGAACAAATTGCACAGTTTTGTAGTTTGCATTTATTGGAAGTGCAAAAAATTGCTGATGATGAACCAGAATCATCTCAAAAAGGCCTCGATCCTATTGCATCTGGTCAATTAAGTTTAGACGATATTCATTTATGCGAAAAAGATAAAACAAAACATTTGACCATGTTAAAAAATAAGTTTGAGTATTTAGATGATCAAAAAAAAAGTAAAAAATATACACCTCTTTCAAAACGTCAAGATCGCCCAGATGCTATTTTATGGGTTGTTAAACATTGTCCAAATGCTGATGAAAAACGTGTTGCTGATTTATTGAACAGCACCAAAGCAACCGTTTTATCTATTAAAAATAAAACCCATTGGAATATTAAAAATTTAAAGCCTAAAAATCCAGTGTCTTTGGGATTATGCAACGAAAAAGAATTTGAAAAATTTATGTCATTGTATCAAGTTAAGGAAACCTAAACATGTTTATTGTTGTTGCGGCGCTCTATGAGTTTAAAAAAATATCGGATCCCAAAGGATTGCAAAATCAATTAAAATATTTTTGTCATTCAATCGGGCTAAAAGGAACGTTACTGGTTGCCCATGAAGGTATTAACGGGACTATTTGTGGAAGTCGAGATTGTATTGACCAGATACAATCTTTTTTAATAAAAGATTGCCTGTTTCAACAATTGGAATACAAAGAATCCTTTGCAGATATCCCTCCATTTTATCGTATGAAGGTTAAATTAAAAAAAGAAATTGTGACGATGGGCATTGAAGATATTGATCCTATAAAAGATGGTGGTACTTACATTTCCGCGCAGGATTGGAACACCTTGATTGAAGATCCAAGCACAATTGTCATTGATACACGCAATCATTATGAATACCAATTGGGCGCATTCAAAAACAGTGTAAACCCTAACACCGACACATTTAAAGAATTTCCAAATTATGTACAAAAGCACCTTTTAACTCACAAAGACAAAAAAATTGCCATGTATTGTACCGGTGGAATTCGGTGTGAAAAATCCACATCTTATTTGAAACATTTAGGATTTAAAAATGTGTATCACCTGAAAGGTGGTATTTTAAAATATTTAGAAGATGTGCCTGCTGATCATAATTTATTTGAAGGAGATTGTTTTGTATTTGATGAACGCATTGCCGTTGGCCATGCATTAACCCTTACTAATTACAAAAAATGCTATGGCTGTAGAGAGACCCTCAGTCATGATCATATAGCTTCCAATATCTACGAAGAAGGTGTTAAATGCCCTCATTGCGCGACACGTTACGATGATCGTCACTTTAATCGAGCTCGTGAGAGACATAAACAGGTTATGCTTGCAAAAGAAAAAGGTATCCGACATATCGGAGATCAACGTTCTTTGTCTGAATAATTATGCTTCCTCATACCACTTTGGATAAGGAGTAATTAGCAAATGAACATGATTTAAAAAAGCGACCATTAACGCATCTTGGATTGTCATGATATTAAAAATATTTATATGTTTATGTGTATCATGATAAATTTTTATCTTTATTTTAATTAATATAAAATCCTGGCACTTATTTGAAGGACGTTCCATCTTTCAGGAACGTCTAAATCTATGATTTATTTTTCTTCGAAATCTCCATCTACAACTGTGCTACCATTTTGGCCATCATTAGATGATTCTTCCTGTGGTGATTGTTGTTGAGAAGATTCTTGTTGTGCCTTGTACATAGCTTCTCCTAATGTCATTGCAGACGTTGTCAAAGCTTGTAATAGTGTTTGGATTTTTTCTTTATCATCTGATTCAATCACATCTTTCAATGCTTTGATATCGTCTTCTATCTTAGATTTTTGTTCGGCTGATATTTTATCTCCATAATCTTTCAAAGATTTTTCTGTGGAGTGAATCATGGCTTCTCCTTGATTTTTTATTTCAATCAGTTCTTTGCGAAGTTTGTCTTCTCCCTCGTGCTCTTTGGCGTCTTGGACCATTTTTTCAATTTCTGCGTCACTCAGACCCCCTGAGGCTTGGATTCGAATTTGTTGTTCTTTTCCGGTTGCTTTATCTTTGGCAGACACTTGAACAATACCATTGGCATCAATATCAAATGTAACCTCAATTTGAGGCGTTCCACGTGGTGCTGGGGGAATATTTGATAAATCAAATTGCCCTAGCAATTTATTTTGAGCGGCGAGTTCTCTTTCACCTTGGAAAACGCGAATTGTGACCGCGGGTTGATTATCTTCAGCTGTTGAGAAAACTTGGCTTTTCTTTGTTGGAATTGTTGTATTACGATCAATCAGACGTGTAAAAATACCACCTAATGTTTCAATGCCCAATGACAAAGGAGTCACGTCTAACAACAAAACGTCTTTTACTTCTCCTTTTAAGACGCCACCTTGGATCGCTGCACCAATGGCTACGACCTCATCGGGATTGACACCTTTATGTGGATCCTTTCCGAAGAAACTGCGTACGACTTCGGTGATTTTGGGCATGCGAGTCATACCGCCTACCAAAATAACTTCCTCGATGTCGCTTGCTTTTAAACCGGCATCTCTTAAGGCTGCACGGCAAGGTTCAATTGTTTTTTTAACCAAATCGTCAACCAATTGTTCATATTTTGCACGAGTTAGTTTTAGTTGTAAATGTTTTGGACCAGAGGCATCGGCTGAAATAAATGGTAAGTTAATATCTGTTTGCATAGAATTTGACAATTCGATTTTTGCCTTTTCTGCTGCTTCTTTCAAACGTTGTAAAGCAAGACGATCTTTTTTTAAATCAATACCTTGTTCTTTTTTAAATTCTTCGGCAATGTAATCAATGATACGAGCATCAAAATCTTCTCCCCCAAGGAAGGTGTCTCCGTTGGTTGATTTAACTTCAAATACACCATCACTAATATCCAAAATTGACACGTCAAACGTACCGCCACCCAAGTCGTATACGGCAACAATACCGTTTGCTTTTTTCTCTAAGCCATACGACAAAGCCGCGGCTGTTGGTTCATTAATAATACGTAGGACTTCAAGACCTGCAATTTTACCAGCGTCTTTGGTTGCTTGTCTTTGGGCATCGTTAAAATATGCAGGAACTGTAATCACCGCTTGTGTGACTTTTTCCCCCAAATAACTCTCGGCCGTTTCTTTCATTTTTTGCAAAGTAAAGGCGCTAATTTGGCTGGGGCTAAATGTTTCTCCTCTTGATTCAACCCAAGCATCCCCGTTAGATCCTTCTACAATTTTATAAGAAACCAAGTCTTGATCTTTTTTTGTTAAGGGATCATTGAAAGACCGTCCAATTAATCTTTTAACAGCAAAAATTGTATTTTCCGGGTTTGTGACGGCTTGACGTTTTGCAGATTGCCCCACTAAACGCTCTCCCTCTTCTGTGAAAGCTACAATGGAAGGGGTTGTTCTGGCGCCTTCACTATTTTCAATAACCTTGGCGTTTTTTCCTTCCATAATTGCAACACAAGAATTGGTGGTACCAAGGTCAATTCCAATCACTTTAGACATATAATTTTCTCCTTTTTGTATTTTGATGCTTTAGCAGCATATTCCCTATAGTGCTAATAATAGCTTTTTTTCAAAATGAAATCAAAGCAGATTTGTCGAATAAGATTTGAAATTTTAGATATTCTTTTCTTTGTTTTTTTTGAATTTAAAGAAAGTATATCATTTATTTTTAAAATTTTTTCCAAGTTTTGATACGGTGTTGATTTTGTTACAATTGTTTAAGATGAAAAAATCTGACGATGTATGAAGGTTTTAATTTTAGGGGTGAATGGTTTTATTGGTAGTGCCCTTGTTGAAAATTTATTAAAAAAAGAGAATGTCTCCATTTATGGAATGGATATGGACCATGACAAAATTAAAGAATTTTTATCCCATCCCCGTATGAATTTTATAGAAGGTGACATTACCATCAACAAAGAGTGGATTCATTATCATATTAAAAAATGTGATGTGATATTGCCTCT
>JBIKYJ010000078.1:0-4246 GCA_044355315.1 Alphaproteobacteria bacterium
TTAAAAATGTCACACTATCAAAATCAACATCATGGGATCCAATGACTATAGTGATTTTACCTTCGCTTATGTGATAAATCATGAGCACACAAGGACCATGATCTTTTTTAATAGTATCTGCAAGGGTTTTTAGGTTTCCCCCCTCCCCTACCCGTTGAACTATAACCTTAATGCCTTCCACCATCTGAACTAACGGTGGATGTATAGTTTCAATGGTCAAAGATTCAGCTTTTTTATGATTTTTTAAAAACAGCACAGTATCATTTAATTTTTGAATCGTTTGGTCCAAATAATGAATTAAAGCCGGACCACATAATGCCTCAATGCGACGAACCCCTGACGACGATGACGTTTCGGATAAGATACGGAAGTAGCCAATTTGACTGGTTGACCTCACATGGGTTCCTCCGCACAATTCTTTTGATGCATGGTCAAAGACCACCATACGCACAACCTCTCCATATTTTTCACCAAACAATGCCGTGACTCCTTGGTCCATTGCATCCTTTAAGAGAACCTCTTGAATGGTGGATGGGATGTCGTCCACAATTCGTTGATTGACAATGGATTGAACTTGCTGAATCTCTTCCTTACTCATCCCTTTAAAATGAGAAAAATCAAAACGTAAGCGATCAAAAGATACCAAAGATCCCCTTTGGGCCACATGGTCTCCCAGCACATCTTTCAAAGCTTGGTGTAATAAATGTGTAGCACTATGATGAATGGCCGTTTGATGGCGTTTCATGGCATCTACTGTCATATCAATGGAATCACCAACCGTGATTTTTTCACTGACTTGAACATGATGCCCATGAATATCACATTTTTTATGGGTTTCAAAAATAAAATTTTTTGAACAATACCCCTGATCGCCGTTTTGCCCCCCGCTGGTTCCATAAAATGGTGTGCGGTCAGTGATGAGCCACCCTGTTTCACCAGGACTGAGGAATGGTACATCTTCAAAAGCCTCATTGAATAAACATATAACCCTAGCCAGTGTATGTAATGTGTCGTAGCCCACATACACAGTAGGACCAAAACGATCTTTTAAGGAAAACCAGACATCATTAATGCCATCTTTGGATGCCCCTTTCCAATGTTTTTGTGATAATTCTTTTTGGTTTTGCATGGCTTTTTCGAAGGTTTCCATATCAACGGCTTTTCCCATTCCCTTCATGACGTCTTGGGTTAAATCAATGGGAAATCCATAAGTATCATATAATTTAAAGGCTACGTTCCCTGGTAAGACATCCATATGGTCATAGATTTTCAGTAAATCCATGCCATTGTACAGGGTTGTGTTAAATTTTTCCTCTTCCAACTGCAATGTTTTTTCAATCATGGATTTTGCCCGTTGCAATTCTGGATAAGCATCACCCATCACATGTAATAATGTTTGATATAAATTGGCTAAAATGGGATCTTTTTGCCCTAATAAATACCGATGTCGCATAGCGCGACGCATGATCCGGCGAAGTACGTAACCTCTGCCCTCGTTGGACGGCATCACTCCATCAGCCATTAAAAAACAGATCGATCTGATGTGATCAGCCAACACCCGATGGGAATTAATTTTTGATGAATTTCGAGTCAGATCCATGGACGATTCAATCAGTGTTTGAAAAATGTCAATGTCAAAATTATTGATTTTCCCTTGAAGAACAGATGAGATCCTCTCCAATCCCATGCCGGTATCAATGCAAGGCTTTGCCAAAGGAATACGAGATCCATCCATCAACTGTTCATATTGCATAAAGACCAAATTCCAAATTTCGACATACCGGTCTCCATCACCGTTTGGTGAACCGGGAGGGCCACCTTCAACCTCACCCCCGTAATCATAAAAAATTTCACTGCAAGGACCGCACGGCCCACTGTCACCCATAGACCAAAAATTATCTGACGATGAAATACGCACAATTCGATCTAATGGTAGATCTGCTATTTTTCTCCATAAATAAAAGGCTTCTTGATCATCATGATAAACGGTCACCCATAAACGATCTTTAGGCAACCCTAACACACGATGAACATAATCAAAGCCGTACCAAATAGCCTGTTCTTTAAAATAATCACCAAATGAAAAATTGCCAAGCATCTCAAAAAATGTATGATGACGACCAGTATAACCAACGTTATCCAAATCATTATGCTTTCCCCCAGCTCGCACACATTTTTGAACCGACGTTGCCTGTGTGTAAGACACTTTTTCCTTGTCCGTAAAGACATTTTTAAATTGCACCATCCCGGAATTTGTAAACATTAAGGACGGATCGCTTTGGGGAACCAATGGGGATGATGGCACAATCGTGTGATCGTAATTTTTAAAATAATTTAAAAAAGACGTTCTGATGGTTGATAATGATAACATAGAGCGTATAAGACCTAACAATCATTCATATTATATAACAAAATCTTTCATCAAGAAAAATATTAGATCAACTTAGATTTTAATTAAATGAAGAGCGGAGCTACAGCGCCTATGGTGAGGGCGCTCTCCGCTCTCTCGTAAAAGTCCCTTATGCGAGCATTTGTAGTAATAATTTTACGTGCTAAAGCCATAATGATGACGGATGTTTTTTTAGTAGCTTCTGTTAATTTTTTCTGAAATTCGGTCAATATTCCATTCTTGCATCTTTTAGCCCCCATACCGGTCATAAATAATGATTGCCAGGGTGGTGCGCCCTCTGTGAACAACAAACAGTCTTCTAAATTTCTCATCACTTCTTAAGCCCCAAGCTTTGCTCGGACGTTATAAATTTTAAAAAATTATTGAAAAAAATTAACTATTTTTTAAGTATTTTTATTTAAAAATATGTAATTAAATGTTAGTTTTTAAAAAATGAACGCAAAACATAGAAGAGCCTACAAGGAAGTCTTATTTTTATTGGGAATTACGACATCTTATGGTGTTAATATTGATTTTGAAGAGAAACAGGCTTCTTTCAACAATTTAAGTGGATTGATGACCGGTGATTTCATGCAGATAGGATCCAGCGATTCCACATCAAATGAGGGAACGACAGGTAAGATGTTTTCACCATCTTACAGACCAACAGGTGCAGGACCTTTTACTGGGTTAACTTTCTCTCCTGAGGATAGTTTTGATTGGGCATTGGGAGCGGGTGGAACGACTTCTCCTTGGAATATGAATGGTACCATCTGGAATAGTTTTGATAACACACCTGCATGTACAATGTTAAAAACACATTACACAAACATAGATAATATTGCAATTTTTGGATGGTTAGGGTCTATGAATACGTCCGATTCTAATTTAAATGGATTAGCAATATCCCACGAATACCAATTAAAAAAAGAGAATTCTTTTATTATTTGTACAACAACAATTTTTAACAAACTAAATACTGTAATTCCTAATGTAAGGTTTTGGATAACTAATCCAGATGATTATCTCATTGATACAGATTATCCTACTAAAACTCTTCAATATGTTACATCTAAGGGAGTTCCTCAAAATATTTCCGTAGGACAGCCTTCTAATTTAGTTCTTTTTTCACAAAGTTACTCTGATGCTAAGGTGTTTTTGTACTCAAAGGACGCCAATTATGGTTTGATTTCTGATCAAAGTTGCACAATAAATGGAGGTAAAGACTTAAGCAGAATTTTAAGTGTCAATCCAATAACATGTCCGGTATCTGTCATTGGATCAACGTCTGCCGGTGAGGAGGCTCTAGGTGCTGATAATGCAGAGGCTCTCTTTTTTTCCCTGAGTGATATACCTGCTTTGGGAAAAAAAGAAATTATTTGGGTTTTGGGTGCAGATACAACCGGTGATTTTTTAAATATTTTAAATCAATCTGTAAAGCAAACTGGATCACTGAAGGTTCCAAGTAACCCATTTAATCCTCTTTTAACACCGTCAACAATGTCATCGACAGTTTCTTCTACCTTTGTGATCAAAGATTCATTGAATAATGTTGTATACACAAGTGCATCTGGAATCACTACAGATTCTATCCCAACTACTCTAATAACGGGAACTTATACAATTGAAGCAACCGATGCCCATGGCAATACAGCAACTGATAGCATCATAGTTGACACTACAGCACCAATGATACCAACGATGACATCAGAAAAGTTATTTTCTACAACCACAGGACCAACCGTCACAGGAACAGCCGAAGCAGGAAGTACAGTTACAATCTCCGTTGGGGGAAAAACCTATACAGGCACAGCTGATTCATCAGGAAATTATTCAATTGCAATCACAGCAGATCTG
>JBIKYJ010000079.1:0-4186 GCA_044355315.1 Alphaproteobacteria bacterium
GTGGCATCAAAATAAAACCATTCATTATGGGTTTTGACAGCCACAATGACGTGATTAAAGTGAGTAATTGATGGAAGCGAATACATAGAGTTGCAATGACTATCATACCTTACTAAAAAAGGATGAGCCTTGATATTCAAATAATTCAACATATGAACACACACATTTGTTAAATCCTTACAATCTCCATACCCTCTGTCGAAAACAACATTGGGATTTTCTGGTTTTAATTGGTTGGATCCATGATGAATAGATATATAACGAATATGGTTTTGAACGTATTGAATGACATAAGGAATCATCTGCTCTTCTGTTAAATTCATTTTTTTTACACCTTCCAAAAAAGATATTATTTTTTTAGACAGAGGAACAGGCTTGTAAAATTCATAAATTTTTTTAGAAATATTTTTAAAAGAATTAAACGATGACAACTCAACATATTGATCATGATTCGTCAATTCAAAGGAAAAGGTGTCGTAGTTGTCATAGTGGTTTGCTTCTTTTTTAAGCTTGACACCATGAATCTTTATAAAAGTTTGTTTTTTGGGAAGGATCACACGCACGTATTTTTGGAATTTATATAAAAATTTCTCATAAAATCCTAAAATGGATTTAGAGGAAATCGTATAGGTCATCTCATAAGTATCACCTTTTCTCACATCTGGTAAGATTACGTGAATTGTCCGGACTTCATCGAACATGCCATGATCGACCATTTGATCAAAATGTTTAATAACACATTTTTGTGTAATCGTCTCTTTTAAGCTTCCTCTTTGACGCACAACCGTATGAAGTGTAAATTTTTCAATGAATGGATTGACCGTGACCGAAAAATGAGAATCTTTTCTGGCCAATTGATCATCTTTAATATCAATAAAAATTTTGGAAAAGTATTCGCTATTCCAATCTTCATGAACAAATAATTGCGTTTCTTGTGTTGTAATGAAAGATTCTTTTTTGTTTCTCACCCATTTGGGAGTTGGAGCCATCATTGTATAACCCATAACATGAGCCATTATTAAGGCAACAAGTATTTTCATTAACGTCATGTATATTGCTCTATCTTGAATACTATCATTGCTGTTTTTTAGTAAAAAATCAATACTTTTTATGCAATATCGAAGGACCTGCACACAAAGACACATGACCTTAGATTTCTTCAAATATGAAAAAGCGCATTTTTGCAGCAAGAGATAAAGACCAAAACAGATAACAACGATTATGAGATATTTGTTTAAAAAATTAACTATTGATTAACTATTTATCATTTAAATTTTCCTGTAGATCCACCCCTCTTTTTTAAACCTTATGAAACTTTTTCTCATACTTGCCAGTGTTAGCTTATCATTTTCAATGAATAGGAATGATGATGATTCTTTTAGCACTTCTGTAGTTGCAGACAGCAGCCCTCAACAGCTATCGCCAGAAGTTATTCTTGAAGATAATCAACTGCAAAAGGACACTTCTCTTAGCACTTCAGTAGTTGCAGACAATCATACTCAACGAATATTAACAGAAATCATATCTCCAGATATTGATATGCACAAAACACAATCTATTTGTGAGTCTGTACTGTCTCCAACTCGTGATAAAGATGATGCTATTAACACATCATCCCAAATTGTTTCTGATCAATTACCTTCCAACATAAAATTATTTAATTTTAACATCGATAACTCTGGTGATGGAATATTAATTTTCAAAATTAAAGATGTACCTTTAAAAATCAACCAATCATTCTTAAGAGAAATGTTAAAGATTGATCCTGCAATTGATTTTGATAAAATTGGCCAAACATCCACCATGAGAACTTGTGGAGGGATTATCGCCCCTTTAATGGTTGCGGAATTTCAAAATACAAAATTATTTAAATATAGAGAAGTCATTGCATGTCCTGAATATGGACTCAATGCTGAAAAAATCACATTTAATTGGAATGAAATTTCATGTAAAAATATAATAATTTTACCATTAACTCAAGAATGTCCCGTTGAAAAAATAATCATCTCCCCTACGAGTGAGAAAGATAGCATGGTTATCGATGGTAAAATTGATTTTTCAAAACCACTTGACGATATGATTGATCAATTAAAAATCATTCACGGTGGAATGATTGTTGTATTAAAAAAAGAAAAATAGGAGATTAAAATTGATAGAGCTTGTTTTACCTAATTACAAACCTAGAAAGCTTGTATGCGGTGGTGATCACGATGATAATTTGCGGCGTTTTTCAGAGCGCATGAACGTTGCCATTCATCGTAAAGAAGAAACCATTTTTTTCAAAGGCCCCCCAGAAAAGGCTGAACAAGCTCGCTTTGTTATTCAATATTTATACCAACAAGCTATTTTAGGCTCTATCACAAATCAAAAAGATTTGGATGATGCCTTTTTTTCTGTCACATCTCATAGCGTAAGAGAATTAGATTATTCAGCCGGAATCTTAATTAAAAACCGCCTTATTAAACCAAGAAGCGCCCATCAAGTTGCTTTTTTAACAGCTATAAAGGATAAAAATATTATCTTTGGATCTGGCCCTGCAGGAACAGGAAAAACATATTTGGCGGTTGCTTATGGATTGTCATTATTGCTTAATGGACAAATTAAAAAAATGATCATCACACGTCCTATTTTAGAAGCTGGAGAAAAACTTGGTTTTTTACCTGGGGATATGCGTGAAAAGATCGATCCTTATCTAAGACCTATTTACGACATTTTATACGATATATTATCAGTTGAAAAAACGGAGAAAAAAATACAATCTGGTGAGATCGAATTGGCACCATTGGCTTTTATGCGAGGACGAACACTATCGGATGCATTTGTCTTGTTGGATGAGGCCCAAAATACCACGTCTGGTCAAATGAAAATGTTTTTGACGCGTATCGGCCAGAATTCAAAAATGGTGATCACAGGAGATGTTGCCCAATCAGATTTACCGGATGGAATCACATGCGGTTTAAAGGAAGCCATAGACATTTTAAAAACAGTTTCTAATGTTGGGATTATAGAATTTGACAATGCTGATATTGTCAGACACCCACTCATTGGAAAAATATTACATGCCTATGAGCACAAGCCATCACATTAAAGCTTTTGAACATTATTTCTTATCTTATTTGCAAGATATAGAATCATCAACCATTCATCAGAGATACAAAAAATTAGCTTTGATGAATTTATTAGATGGAATGTCAAAAGTTTTAAATGATCAATATCAAAGTAATGACCATTCAAATGATACCTCAAAACGCTTTTTTTTACTTATGCATTATTTTTCTGGATCTGCTTGGGATCACGCCGATGACGTGAATCGCGTGTGCTTGATTCACCTTGACAAGGCTTTATTGATGAACGAGAATAAAGAACGTTTTGAACACCTCCGCCATGATATACAAAAAAAATTAGATTACTTTTATACTTATCTTGACGATAAACAATTTTTAAAATTATTACCTTTTCAAAAACATATTAAAGCATTATGGCCACTGAATAATATGGATTCATACTTACCAATTATCATTGGAGATGAAGAGTATTTCCCATGGCACATGACCATTGATGCATTATTTTATAGCTACAGAAATATTTTGGTTCACGGTGTTGAGCCAACTATTTTTGGTTTGAATTACCAGGATGAACACTCTTATGATCACCCTTACTATCAACGCGATCAAGAGTCTATTTTTTTAAAATTTCCTTTGCCATTTTGCATTAATTTTTGCAAAGTTTGCCTAGAGCAATTGGTTATTTATTTAAACAAATTAAACCTGGATCCTTTTGATTTTTACAAAAAAGACTTGCGAACCCAAGGCTATTTCATGAGCTTTTTATAAATTGTTATGCATAAACAGATCCTTGCATTGAGGTAACGACACGTACCTCATCAAAAAATGCATTATGCCAGAAATCTATTGTATGAGTTGGATGCGAAACTATTAAAGATTCGCTATGATGTCATTAGCGATCAGAGAAAATTTTGACACGTGAAGCCTGTTGTTTTATGTGTATTGGATGGATGGGGAATTAATCATACGTCTCAATGGGATGCCACGCGAGAAGCCGTTTTTTTCAGAGGTTTGTGTGATCAATACCCATTTACAACCCTTCAAGCCTCAGAATCTTATGTAGGATTGCCAGCAGGACAGATGGGGAATAGCGAAGTTGGTCACATGACCATTGGTCTTGG
>JBIKYJ010000056.1:0-6089 GCA_044355315.1 Alphaproteobacteria bacterium
ATTTATTAGACAAAAAGCGATTAATATAGCGTTCTTTTGATTTTTTATCACATTCATGACGCGGCATAATGGCCATCCATTCACCAGAGTTGCAACTTCTTGATTGTAAAGCTGTGGCAGCCAAATCTGCAAGCCCTTTTACCTTAGCTTTATTCAAACCTGTACAGCGTTTTTTTAAATCATCTTCTATGGAGGTTAGCAATGTGGAAGACACCACCGGTGAGCAGTCTCATTTTATGGGTACTTGTTCTAAAATTTTCCTTATTTTAACAGGATTTTTTTATATTACAAATAAATCGTCAGGTGGTAAGCATGCACATCCATTTTCTATACATATACCCCAAAAACATGTACCTTTAAATAAAGAATAATATCAAAAAAATCATGACTTATAGAACGCATACCCTTGGAGAATTAAGACAAACACATGTGGGGAAATCTGTTGTTTTATCTGGTTGGATGCACAAAAAAAGAGATCATGGTGGTCTTATTTTTATTGACCTAAGAGATCATTACGGCATGACCCAATGTGTCATTGATCCCACGTCACAGGCTTTCAAAGTTGCAGAGGGGCTGAAAAATGAAACAGTTATTCGCTTTGAGGGAATGGTGGTTCTTCGCTGTGAATCTACGCGTAACAACAAAATGCCTACCGGTGACATTGAGGTATTAGTGTCTAAAATTGAGATATTATCGTTATCGATGCCGCTACCGCTTAATATTAATACTGAGCAAGAATTTCCTGAGGACACCCGTCTTACCTATCGTTTTTTAGATTTAAGACGCGAAAAAATTCATCACAATATGATTTTAAGGTCAAAGGTAATCTCGTCTCTTAGACAACGAATGGAACAGGCCGGTTTTCTTGAGTATCAAACACCAATTTTAACGTCCTCATCTCCCGAAGGGGCACGTGATTTTTTGGTTCCCAGTCGTGTGCATCCTGGGCAATTTTATGCTCTTCCTCAAGCACCCCAACAATTTAAACAATTATTAATGGTGGCCGGATTTGATCGTTATTTTCAAATCGCCCCGTGTTTTCGTGATGAAGATGCCAGGGCAGATCGCTCTCCGGGTGAATTTTATCAATTAGATTTTGAGATGTCATTTGTCACTCAAGAGGACGTCTTTAATACCATCGAGCCAGTGATCCACGGGGTATTCAAGGAATTTTCGGATTGCACGCTAACGGATTACCCTTTTCCACGGATTCCATTTCAAGAAGCGATGGCCAAATACGGCAGTGATAAACCAGATTTACGTAACCCACTTATCATCAATGATCTCACATCTGTTTTTGATGGCAGTGATTTCTCTATTTTTGCCGATGCCATCACAAAACACAAAGTTGTTCTTGGGATTGGGTATCAAAATGCCACGCAACCACGGAGTTTTTTTGATAAATTAAATGATTGGGCGCGCTCAGAAGGTATGGCAGGGCTTGGGTATATTACCTTTGATCAGGGGGCCCCAAAAGGTCCTGTTGCAAAATTTTTAGATCAAAGCCGCATTGACCGTTTAAAAGAGATCTGCAAAATTTCAAATCAAGATGGTGTATTTTTCATTTGTGACGTCACAGATAAGGCACAAAAATATGCTGGCCTGGTACGTACAAAGGTTGCAGAAGAGCTTGATCTCATTGAAAAAAATGCTTTTCGTTTTTGTTGGATTGTTGATTTTCCTATGTATGAAATGGATCATAAAACTGGACACATTCAATTTTCTCACAACCCATTTTCCATGCCTCAAGGGGGACTTGATGCTCTTAATACTCAAAATCCATTGGATATCAAGGCCTATCAATATGACATTGTATGTAATGGGATTGAACTCAGTAGTGGTGCCATTCGTAACCACTTACCCGAAGTCATGTATAAAGCATTTGAGATTGCTGGTTATACCAAGGATGATGTGGTTAGTCGCTTTGGAGGGCTTTTAAATGCCTTTTCTTATGGGGCTCCTCCCCACGGAGGGTGCGCACCGGGAATTGACCGCATTGTCATGTTACTCGCAGGTGAAAAAAATATCCGTGAAGTTATTTTATTCCCTCTCAATCAGCAAGCTCAGGATTTATTGATGCAAGCCCCCTCCCCTATTGATGATAGTCGCCTTAAAGAATTACATATTTCCATCCGCCGCCCTCAAAATCATCAAGGATAAAACGTGTATAAAATTGCCCTACAGATGTTATTTGGTGATTTTGGTAAATATATAGCCATGATCGTGGGAATTGCCTTTGCAACCCTTATCATGATTCAACAACCATCAATTTTTGTAGGATTGTTAACTCGAACCTATACCTTTATCAATGATATTGGAATTGCAGACATTTGGGTTATGGACCCAGGTGTTCAATTTGTTGAAGAAGGAAAACCCATTCGAGACACTGATTTGGGGAAAGTTCGAGGTATTCCAGGCGTTCTTTGGGCAGCTCCCCTCTTTAAAGGATTATTGTCAGCTAAACTTCCCAATGGAGAACGAAAAACCATTGATTTAACCGGTATTGATGATACGACATTCATTGGTTTTCCACCTCATATGATTGAAGGAAGTTTGTCTGATTTAAAAAAACCATGGGCTGTTTTCATGGATTTTGAAGCCGCGCAAGGGCGATTAAAGATGACGATTCCGGGTCAAAAAGACAAACAGATGTTAAAAATTGGTGATACATTAGAGGTGAATGATCAAAGGGCCGTCATCCAAGGATTTTGTAAATCAACGCGGAATTTTGTCTTACAACCTAAAGTCTATACGACCTACAGTCGCGCCATCTCATACATGCCGTCCAGCCGCCGTTATTTAACCTATATTTTGGTCAAAACAAAACCTGATGTTGATCAACATTACATTTGCCAATTAATTCAAGAACGTACCAAACTCAAAGCCTTTACCTCTGAGGATTTTAAATCACAAAACTTATGGTATTGGCTTAAAAATACCGGTATCCCCATCAGTTTTGGTATTTCTGTTCTCTTAGGTTTTTTGGTTGGGTCTGCGATTGTTGGGCAAACATTTTATACGTTTATTCTTGAAAATATTAAAAAATATGCGGCACTAAAGGCGATGGGACTTCAAAATATGATTCTCACGAAAATGGTATTACTTCAAGCTATGGTTGTTGGAACGATTGGCTATGGGTTAGGAACGCTACTTGCCACATTGTTTGGACTGAAATTTCATGATTCAGTTTTGGCATTTCGAATGCCACCCATTTTATTAGTTTTTTCAGCAACTGGAATTTTGATCATCATTACCATCACGTCCCTTTTATCCATTCGAAAGGTTGTCAAAATTGACCCAGCGGTTGTCTTTAGGGGATAAAAGATGATCATTGCTTCTTGGAATGTCAATTCCATTCGTATGCGTTTAAACCAGGTTATTGATGTCATCCATGCTAATAATGTTGATATTTTTTGTCTTCAAGAAATTAAATGTATAGACAATCATTTTCCAAAAGAGACATTTGAAGACCTGGGATTTAATTGTCAAGTTTTTGGTCAAAAAACCTTTAATGGTGTTGCTATTTTGTCAAAATACCCAATTGATGATATTCACAGTCATATCTTAGATGGCGACCCACAAGCACGTTACGTTGAATGTTTTACGGGAGGGATCCGCATTGCAAATGTCTATGTTCCCAATGGCACCGATATAAGTCACCCCTATTACGATTACAAAATACGTTTTATAAAAGCCTTAATTCAAAGAATTCAAACATTTTCAAAATATGATGAAGCACAAGTCATTGTGGGTGATTTCAATATTGCACCCAACCCCGATGATATCTATGATTTTGAGTATTTTCGTGAGCATATTTTTTCAACGCCTTTGGAAAGGGAATATTTCAAATCTATTTTAACACTTGGTTTTAAAGATATGGTTCGAGCTATCTATCCAAATGATCCGTGTTATACATGGTGGGATTACCGAAAAGGATCCTTCCCCAAAAATCATGGCGCCCGAATTGACCATGTTTTATTGAACATAGTTGCACAACAACAGTACGACAATATATCTTTATTAACAGACATGCGATCCAATATAAAACCATCAGACCATATTCCAATTGTTGCAAAATTATATTAAATTTATGGTAAAATCCAAGTATGGATAAGAAATAGAAAAAATATGTTTACCAAACATTTCATAGGAATTTTTCTCGTTACTTCCGCGTTGTTTAGCATGGGAGCACGTGTTACGAAAAAGGATATTCCATCTCCTTCTCAAAAAAGTGAAAAAACCGACACACTATCACACCAGTCTGAAAAAAAAGAAGACACCAAGGCTGAGGATGAGGCTGATAGTTCTACTGAGATTTCTAAAACAGAAGATAGTGAAAGTAAACAGATACATAATGACAAAAAAAATATTAATAATTCATGCCTGTGTGTAAATTGGCCAGATGTTGCAAAATCAGCATTATCAAGCGTCGTCAATATTATTGCTACCCAACAAATATCCCAACCCAAAGGCATCCCAGGAGGCATACCCAAAATGCCATCAGGAAGCCTATTTGATGAGTTATTTAGAGATTTTTTTGACGGAGATAAATCTCCTAGAAAAGTTCAAGCGGCTGGTTCTGGTTTCATCATAAAAATAGATGATAAATTTGGATACGTTGTGACCAATTACCATGTAGTGTCAGAGGCCAAAACGATCAAAATCACCTTGTGTGATAAAGATGAGGTCAATGCGACATTGGTGGCAGGAGATGAAAGAAGCGATCTGGCTATTATTAAATTCGAGTTAAGCTCCGTAAAAAAAATCAAAGATATCAAACCGATGTTATGGGGGGATTCAGCATCATTGATGGTGGCAGAGCCAGTCATGGCGATTGGCAATCCTTTTGGTTTTGGTGGCACGGTCACAACTGGAATTGTGTCTTATAAAGGACGCTATTTACCCAATGGCGCTCAACAAGATTTTGAATTTATTCAACACAGTGCTCAAATTAATATGGGAAATTCTGGTGGTTGTTTGTTAAATAAACAAGGACATGTGATTGGTATTAATACAGCAATCATCACGCCAAATGCCGGAAATGTTGGTATTGGTTTTGCCATTCCATCTAACGAAGCAAAACGAATTATCAATAAGCTACTTGAGACCGGGTACATTAAACGTGGATATTTAGGCATTCAAATCCAAGAAATTAATGATGAATTACGCGCGGGTATGAATTTAGATAAAGATGCTGGTATTATTCTTGTTGGATCAGTTCAAGAAGATGGACCTTCTAATGGCATCTTGGAGCCTGGGGATGTCATCATTGAATTTGAGGAAAAAAAAATCAAAGAAGCGCGTCAATTGCCATCATTTGTATCTAATTCTGAAGTCGGTAAAAAAGTGGCTCTAACAATTTTGCGCCCTGAAAAAGGTAATTACGAGCCCACATATAAAAAAATTATTGTCCACATCACATTAGCTCAAGTTCCACAAGATAAAGACTTATCAAAATCTTTAACACAAAATCAAAAAGATATTTTGGAAATTGAAGGTCTCAGTGTGAGAAATTTAACAGAAGAGGAAAAACAATCATTTAAAAAAGATTTTTCAAGGAAACAAACATCTGGTATATTAATAGTCAGTATTGATAAGAAATTTTCAGACACACATCAATTTTTAAGTAAAGGAGACGTGATTGAATCGATTAACTCCACAATGATCATTCATAACATCAAAGATTTTGAAAAATATATCCAAAAGGCAAAAGATAAAAAATTGGATTCTATTAATTTTCAAATCTGGAGACCTATATCTCAAGGACAAGGAGCAAGCCGATTTGCGCCATTTAAATTATCATCTGTCAACAATAATAAAGATAAAAAAAGCGGATAACCATCATACTAAGGTTGTCTGAATTTTTATTTAGACAACCTTAGTGATTATGACTATAGATTATTTATATTTTTTTTTGTAATATTCAAAATATCATCAATTGTTAAATCTTGAGGACGTTTTGATATATCAATATCATCAGGAAAATCCAATGAAGATGTTCGAATCATCTTGCGGCGTTTTGCAAATAATGTCTGCGTAATACGCTGTAAATCTTTCAAAATATCACGGGAGCAGTTAATTTTAGGTAT
>JBIKYJ010000043.1:0-7776 GCA_044355315.1 Alphaproteobacteria bacterium
AGGAGAAAATGACTCTGCCTTTACATCAAATAATTTAATGCAATCACATAGATACCCACAAACAACAGATAAGCGACCATAATCAGACGTACCAGGCTTTGCAACAATTCGGTCGACAACTTCTTTTTGAAACATTAAAACCATGGATTCAATCTCGTCCAATTCATTCAGCCAATTTAAGAGCAACCTCGTACCAATGTTGTAAGGTAAATTTGATACAATTTTAATTTTTCCATTAATATTAAATTGTTTTTTAATATCCTTGATACGAATGGATGAAGCATCACAAAAAATTGGAAATAATCCAGGTATTTCATAAGATTTTTGAAAACGATCATCCTTTTCAATGACAATAACACCTTGGGATACTTTTTGAAGTAATGGTTTGGTCAGCGTTAAAGGACCTGGACCAATTTCCAAAACCCATTCACCGAGTGGTTCACATGATTGGATAATCATGTCTATGACCTGATCATCCTTTAAAAAATGTTGTCCTAAAGATTTTTTATGAAGAAACGTCATTTTTTTTTAAACAAAGTAATTAATTAATAGTAAATATTTTTATTTTTTTATTCAATTTTTTTCAAGAAAAACCAGAGCCAAACAGGTGACAGGATTTAATTTTATACACCTTGAAATATCACACAATTTTTATGCTACAATATAATTGTTGGGAGACCAACTATAGTAATAAACGCAATTCGGCATAGACGTTTCGGACCCGGGGGCGGTACCCGGCATCTCCACCATCATAATTAAGGGGATGAAATAGGATCGACGTGCGTGGTAAAGGGGTTGTTTTTACTCGGCATTGTACCACCGTTACCGGACAAAACACAATAAATGCAAACGTTAACCGTTCTGCACGAAATGCAAACCGTCGTCGTGTAGCTGCGAACCGCAGCCGCGCTGGTCGTCTTGCAGCTGCTGCCTAATACGCACGCAGTTTTCGCGGTTTTAAGGCACACCGGGCAACAGAAGTGCCTTTTCCAGAATCCCTCTTTTGAGGGTTTTGGAAAATTATCATCAAAACCATGATCCTGATTTAAAATTACAGACTAAATTTATTTAAGATTTGTCATATCACACCTGAATAGGCGATAATAAATTATGTAGACTGCGGGTATGGTGAAATTGGTAGACACGCAAGACTTAGGATCTTGTGGCGTAAGCTGTGGGGGTTCAAGTCCCTCTACCCGCACCAAATAACAACGTTTTACAATGAAATTTGACATTTTAGAAAAAGATGGTTTCTTAGAATTGATTCGTTTATCCATTTCAAAAACTGAATTACAATCTGGGATAGCAGCGTGGTTTTCTCAAAGGCAACCGGCTATATCTCTTCCTGGATTTAGAAAAGGGAAAGCCCCGATCGGATTAATTCAAAAAAAATATCATGAAACCGCATCAAATGATACTTTAGACGAGCTCATCAAAAAAGGCTTAACTAAAATACATACAGAGCACTATCAATCAAAACCTTTACTAGAGTCCCCCATACTTGCAAAAAAAAACCAAACTAATACTGATTTTATATTTGATATTGAGTTTGCGTTAGCTCCAGATGTGACTGTTCAATCTTTAAAAGAAATTTCTGCTTTTCCAATGTATGAATTAGATATGTCAGATGATGAATTCTTATCTTACATAGAAGAGAAATTTTCAAAAAAAATATCACTTCCCAATGTCAGAGATGGGGAAGGACATGTCATTTCAGACAAAAGTATTGTTTATTTCTATGTAGATATTTTCAAATCTGATGGCCATCCAATTCACATTGATAAAGAATTTCAAAAAAATTTTAATTTTGTTAAGCAAACAGAACATGAATTTTTACCATTAGATGTATTTTTATCATTAAAAGGTTTGAAAGATGGTGATGTTTACGAAACAACGTTAACATTAGATGATAAAATGAAACAGTTTTTAAACCTGCCAGATGGAGATATTATTATTAAAATAACAATTGAATCAGCTTTTCCCGTTGTTGAAAGCTCCTCTTTGGATGAATACATTTCGTATATGAAAGCAGATAGAGACAAATTTTTAGACAACGAAAAAAGAAGCATCATCGACAAGCATCAAAACTACATATTTTTTTTAATAAAAAAAGAAATTTTTGATTATCTAGATACATTTTTTGTAGATATCCCAAAAAAAATAGCAAAATCTGAGTATCTAACCCTTAAAAACACATTTGAAACTGTCAAAACACAGGAACAATTATCAAATGACTCTAACTCATTAATAGAAGATGAAGAGTTGGAAAAATTGGCCCAACGTCGTGTGAAACTTGGTGTAATTGTCAAAAAAATTTTAAGTGATTTGCAGGTGCTTGTGTCCGTAGAGGACGTATCAAATTTTTATGCAAAAAAAGAAAATATTACCAAAGGTCTACAGGCTTTGATGAGATTTAATTTTGATATCAATGCCTACACTCAAGATTTAAATGAAAGAAATTTTGTCTCTTATGTTGTTAAAAATTGTTTAAACAATCCAGAGCCTCAAAAAATTTCAATGACTGATTTACGAAAAAAATTGAAAAACACAATGGGATTAGAGGCTTTAGAAGATATTGATTCTTTTCCTTATATATAAATTTGAATATCACATGAGGATAGGTTAAAAAAACACAGATATTATAATGACAACATTTTTAACAGATTTAGATTTATCAAAAATTTTAGATAGATCTTGTAAAGATCCTCACGTTTACCAAAACATTTGTATGGATTCCAGAAAAGTTCATAAAGGATCTTTATTTATTGCCTTGGGTAATGGTTATAGCTTCATCAATGATGCAATTCAAAATGGTGCAATTGGAATTATAACTGAGACACAGTATCCTGAGTCTTTTGGGGTGTCAATTTATCAAGTACCATCCTCTCTTGAGGCCCTTAAAAAAATTGCAACCTTTCAAAGAGATCGCTCCCATGCCCATATCATTGGTATTACGGGAAGTTGTGGTAAAACAACAACAAAAGAATTGATGAATCATGTTTTTTCTCATCAAGATCATCGTGTTGTTGCTTCCCCCGCCAGTTATAATAATCATATTGGTGTCCCGTTTAGTGTGGCTCAACTTCAACTCACAACAACTGTTGGTATTTTTGAAATGGGGGTCAACCACCCTGGAGAAATGGCACCTTTGTCGGATATTGTCAAACCAACAATGTCATTAATCACAAATATTGCTCCTGCTCATATTGGTCATTTCCAAAGTATCCAAGATATTTCAAAAGAAAAAATTCATATTATTGATGGAATGAGCCCCAAAGGCAGTCTTATTTTAAACCGTGATGATGAGTGTTTTTCTTTGTTATGGAATACTGCACATCAAAAAGGAATTCAACATATTTATACGGTTGGATACCATCACGAATCCTCTGTAAGATTACTGTCCTACGACGATGGTCACATATCTTTAGACATCTTCGGACGCCATGTTGATATTGTCATGGAATTTGCTATTGGACAACATTTTGCCTACTTGTCAGCATTCGTTTTATTAATAGGTCTTTTGTGCGGTTATTCGATTGATAATATGTTACCGTTTATGATTACTTTTAAACCTGTGGATGGACGTGGTCGTGAGCATAATGTTAAGCACAACGGGTCTATTATTCACTTAGTAGATGAGGCTTATAATGCAAATCCTTTGTCAATGCACAACGCATTGGTTAACTTTAAAATGTCAAGAAAATCACGGGGGCGTCGGATTGTTGTATTGGGGGACATGCGAGAGCTTGGGGATCACGCAGACGCAGCCCATCATACAATGATCAAGCAAGCCCAAGATCTTGAATTCGATGCAATTTTTTATGTGGGATCTTACTGGAAAGAATTCAAAGACCAAGTGTTATCTTTTGAAAAAATAGAGAATTTACAGGCCGCCTTGTTTAATTATATTCAAGACGGTGACAAAATCATGATGAAGGCTTCTCGTGGTAGCGGTTTATACAAACTTGTTGAGAAAATCATACAATGAATGTTTTAATTGTTGATGACGATGAAAAAATCAGAGAATTATTAAAATTATCTTTGCAAAATAATGGTTTTAACGTATGGGACGCCAAATCAGCTATCGAGGCTAGACCTATTTTAACACATGCACCAATCGATTTAATGATTTTGGATGTCATGATGCCTAACGAAAATGGTTTTTCTTTTTTAAAATACCTGAGAGAACACGGTTATGACCTGCCTGTTTTATTTTTAAGCGCAAAAGATGGGTCTAGCGATAAAATTGAAGGCTTTTTCCAAGGAGCAGATGATTATTTAGCAAAACCTTTTGATCCAGATGAATTGATTATGCGCATTCGTGCCATTTTAAAGCGTGTCCCTGAAAAATCTTCCATACAATTGGGTGAGATTACATTTTTAGTTAAACAAGAACGATTAGAATCTGGATCCAATAGACTAGACATTTCATCAACACAAATATCATTACTGAAATTTTTGGCGGAACGTCCTTACCAAGCTCTTAGCCGTGAAGAATTGGCAAAAAAATCAAATTATACAATCAGTGAGCGTAGTGTAGATGTTCAAATTACACGCCTGCGTAAAATTATTGATAAAAAATATCTAAAAACCATTCGCCATGTTGGTTATATGCTTTGTCCATCACCAATGGAAAAAATTTAATAATATCAAGATTTTGAGGAAGACACACACACATACAATTCATCAAAATAATTTAAAATATTTAAAAAATGAGCATCTTTTAATGAGCGATGACAAATAAAAACAAATCGATATTCTTTTAGAATAGTCTTTTTTTGTCTAAATGCTTCTTTTAATCGACGCTTAATAAAATTTCTTACGACGGCATTACCGTTTTTTTTTGTAACAATTAAACCATATCGCCCAGGCTGACCTGGGCAATGATCCCATTGCGCAATAAATAAAGAACACTTAAAACGATGCTTTGATTTTTTAAGTTCTTTAAATTCTCGCGTTTTAAGTGTTAATTCGTTAGGCACTGAGTCTAATACGGCCTTTTGCACGTCTACGTGCTAACACACGACGACCGCCAACGGTTGCCATCCTAGAACGGAATCCATGACGACGTTTACGAACTAAACGACTCGGTTGAAATGTTCTTTTCATGATACTTTAACCTCTTCTACACAAACGAACGTACGTTGTTTAAAACCTTTTTTAAAATACACCCGACCATCAACCGATGAAGATAATGTATGGTCTTTTCCCATCACGACATTATTTCCTGGATAAAATTTAGTTCCTCTTTGGCGAATGATAATATTTCCGCCGATCACAAATTCACCACCGAATTTTTTGACTCCTAATCGTTGGCCGCGCGAGTCGCGACCGTTTCTTGAACTACCACCAGCTTTTTTTGTTGCCATTTCTTACTCCTTTTAAGATGCTAAAATCTCTTGAATACGCAAGACGGTTAGATCTTGACGATGACCTTTTTTACGACGATAATTTTGACGCCTTTTCTTTTTAAAAACAATCACTTTGCGGTCGCGCATTTGTCTGACAACCTCGGCTTTGACTGTGATATTTGATAAAAAAGGAGTTCCAATTTGAGTACCTTGATCTCCACTGACACACAATACATCTTTGACATTAATCACTTGTCCTGGCTCAATATCGAGCTTTTCAACACGGATTTCTGTGCCTTTTTTGACTCGGTATTGTTTGCCACCTGTTTTAATAATTGCAAACATTATTTATTAGACATGTAACACTTATTATATAATGCCAGAAATAATAGTTTCCAGGCAAATTTTATCTATTAGATTGTCATGATTACAGATGATTTTGTCAGTCCCTCAATTTTAAAGACATCTATTTTTTTACATTTTTTCAAAATGATTGCTAAAATTTATTAACGTTCCTATCAACTTTTATTGTGGCTATTTTTTGTTATTTATTGATTTTATTGTCTGGATGCGGAAAAAATATATCTATTAATGAAGACATTCAACAAAATGCCAAAGAATTAGACCCCTTAGAAGGCTTTAACAGGTGTATTTTTGTTTTTAACCGTTTTTTTGATATGACCATCTTAAAACCAGTTGCTGCTGTTTATGATCAGACAATTCCAAGCCCCATCAAAAAATGCGGCAGACGTTTTGTTCACAACATCAAAACGCCTGTATATATCATTAATTATGGGTTGCAAGGACAAGGACAAAAAATGTCAGAATCTATGGCAAGTTTTATTATCAATTCAACCTTGGGCATTGGCGGCCTAGCAGATCCTGCAGAAGATTTTGGGCTCCACAATGATATGACAAGTTTTTCAGATACTTTAAAATCTTGGGGTATTGAAAGGGGTCCCTACATCATGTTGCCAATCCTTGGTCCAACAACACTCAGGGGTGTGATTGGATATGGTGTTGATATTATCTTGGATCCATTATTTTGGTGGAATCGTTATCGTTACGTGGGTTATGTTACAACCGGATATAATTTTATTGATAAACGTGCTGCTTTGTTATCAACAACTGAAGATATAGAAAAAACGTCTTCCAGTTTGTATGTGACTTTACGAAGCTTATATAAACAAAAATTTTTAAAAAATGAACAATAAAACGGAAAAAATTGCCATACTCACCAGTGGTGGTGATTGCCCTGGTTTAAATGCGGCTTTAAGAGCATTGGTGTTGAGATCTCATCGTTTAGGTATTGACGTGATCGGTCTGAAAAATGGATTATTTGGATTAATGAATGAACCATGGGATATTGTGCCATTATCATTACATAATGTATCCAATTTTTTAATGTATCAAGGGGGCAGTTTTTTAGGTAGCACCTCTCATCATGCACACCGCCAGATGCATCTAGATGATAGCATTACAATTTCTTTGCTCAAGAAAAATTATCAAACACTAGAATTATCTGGTATCATTGCAGTTGGTGGTGATGGTAGTACACGTATTATTTCTCACATTTGCAAATTATCAGACATTCCTTTAGTCATGATTCCAAAAACAATTGATCAAGATTTATCAGGGACCGATTCTATTGGCCACGCAACTGCTGTTGAAGTGGCGACGCAAGCATTAGAAAATTTATTTACTACTGGCCACAGCCATGATCGCATCATGATTTTAGAGGTAATGGGAAGAGACGTAGGGCATATTGCTTTATCTGCAGGTATTGCGGGTGGTGCAGATATTATATTGATTCCTGAAATTTCCTATAACTTTGATCATATATGTTTCAAGATTCAAGAGATTTTAAATGAGAAAAAAACAGTCCTTATCATTGTTTCGGAAGCAACATTAACCCCAGATGGCGAAAATTCTAAAAATCCTCATAGCAATCGCTATGGAGGAGTCGGACATTCTTTAGCTAATCACATTAATACACGCATCCCAAATGTAGAAGCCAGAGCAACCGTACTCGGACATATCCAAAGGGGAGCAAGGCCGTGTGCATTTGATAAAATGATAGCTACAATTCTTGGGACGTATGCCGTGGATGCTTTGATCAATAAAAAAAATCAAGTGATGGTCACTTGGTCTAATTCAAAGATCACATTAAAATCAGTTGAAGATGTTTTGGTTCCTCACCAAATTACGAAGGATCATCTTTTAATTCAAACATGTGAAAAATTAGGCATTTATGTTGGTCGAATAGAAGAATAGCCGTCATAATGACACCAAGGGATAATCATCTTATTTTAACATATTATGAGCGTGTGTAATGAGACTATGAAAAACGTTTTAGGTATTTTTTGTTATAAAGTATGTTTTGATGAAGTAGTTTTAGTGTGAGAGGAGCTGATATATTTGTGTG
>JBIKYJ010000013.1:0-14496 GCA_044355315.1 Alphaproteobacteria bacterium
GAATATACAATGGACAAAGCAACACAAGCCGCAAACTTTACAGGAGAGAAACTGCAACAAGGTTACGAATTCTCTAAGCCTTACCTTAACAAGGCGGGAGAATATACAATGGACAAAGCAAAACAAAGTGTGGACAACCTTGAACATTTCACAAAAAATACAGTCATACCACAATCACAAAATATTGCAAATCAGGTAGGAAATTATGCAAAAGAACAAGCCCAACATGCTTATAATTATGCAACAGAACAAGCCCAACATGCTTATAATCATGCTTATAATTATGTAACAAAAAAAAATATTGTTGATCCTAAGGGGCCTCATGAAGTGGTTGTAGTTCAACAAGCACCAAACCAAGTAATAACCAATTTTAAAAATAACATGCGTCAAAAAGTAAAAGATCAAATTGTCGTAAATCAAGTACCAGCAGGAGTCGAGCATCCAGTTGTCGTAGAGCCACAACAAGCGCCAGCAGGAGAAGAGCATCTAGTTGTCGTAGAGCCACAACAAGCGCCAGCAGGAGAAGAGCATCTAGTTGTCTTAAACAATGTAAAAAATAAAATACATCAAAAAGTAGAAGATCGAAAAAAAGCCCCAGCTAAAAAAGCAGCAGCACAGAACGCAGTTGTCATAAACAATTTTAAAAATAAAATGCGTCAAAAAGTAGAAGATCGAAAAAAAGCCCCAGCTAAAAAAGCAGCAGCACAGAACGCAGTTGTCATAAACAATTTTAAAAATAAAATGCGTCAAAAAGTAGAAGATCAAAAAAAAGCCCCAGCTCAAAAAGCTACAGCTCAAAAAGCCCTAGCTAAAAACGTGTCAACTAAAAAAACAGATTCAAAAGCAGCTAAAAAAGGAGTAAAAAAAGCAGCGTAAATATTATAATAAGCGATAGCGTCCAAAAATTTGAGGACTGATGGCTAAAACTGCGCCAATGCCAAAAGACAAAGATATCATGGATGATCCACCGTAACTTAAGAACGGCAGGGTCATCCCTTTTGTTGGAATCAAATGCAATGATGATGCAATATTGATAAAAAATTGAATAAATAAACTCATGCCAATGCCAAAGGATGCAAGCATAGAAAATTTATCCAATTGTTGATAACTGTTTTTAAAAATTCGATACATTAAAAAAACAAATAATCCAATGATGAGCATGCATCCAATAAAGCCAAATTCTTCCCCAGCTACCGAAAAAATAAAGTCGGCATGAACATCTGGAACATGGTCTTTTAATCGTCCTTCACCTGGTCCTTTTCCTAAGAAACCACCACTTTGAAAAGCTTGAAGAGATTTTTCAATTTGATACAAATCAATTGTGGATTCAGAGCTGGGATTTAAAAATTGGTCAACGCGATTTTTAACATGAGGCAGTGCATAATAACAAATTGTACCTCCTCCTATAATCAGTGCACATAATGATGCCATCCAAATCAAAGGAATTCCTGCAATAAAAACTTGTGAACAAAATGTCATGATCATTAAAAAACTCATGCCAAAATCTGGTTGTAAAATAATTAAAGATAAAGGGACACACATGATCGTAATGCCTATATAAAATCCTTTGTTATGTTCAAAACTGGATAATACCCATGCACTCAATATGCATAAAAATGGCTTAATCATTTCAGACACTTGTAAAGAGTTACCATATAATGTAATCCATCGTTTGGCACCTTTAATCTCTAAGCCCTTCATTAAAGTCCACATCAATAATATACAACACACAACGTATCCAAATAAGCTTAAAAATTTTATGCCATTTTTGGGTAAAAATGATATCCACACCATTAAAACAGTAGTCACAACGCTCATTACAATATGACGCTTAACAAAAAAAAATGGATCAATATTTAGGCGTCTTGCTACACATGGACTAGCAGCACAACTTAAAAGTATTCCAACAATCACAATCATGACGACTGATATTAACGTGACACGATCATAATAATGGAGCCAGTTCATCATACGTTTTTTCATAAACTCTTTATTTTTTTAATTTCCTCTAAAATAATTTTTTCGACCAAATCTTTTAAATGGGTTGATATCCACTGTTGAATCATGGATTTTGATAGGTTTGTCAAAAAGTCTTCAAAAAACTGTTCCTGTGAATTTTTAGAGCTAGAAGCCCCTATCTCATGATGAGTATGTTTCTTTTCCTGAATCACTTGCTTTAAAATTTGAAAAGGATTCCTCTGTTCAGTAACAGAAGAATGAGAGGAGTCTGCATCAGAATACAGACTTTCTGGCAAGGGGTCCAAGAGTGCGGGATCTTCTTCCAAAATAAAAGGTTGTGACACTGCTTTTGAATGTTGATGAGGATTTTGATCTCCTCCAACATAACGTCTGATCGAGGCTAAAATTTCCTCCATTGACATGTCTTGGGTGTCTTTCATATTGAAAAAATAAAAAAATATATATTAATACTAATATGAAAATTTATAATAATCAAATTCTTGCGATTTTACAATTATCATAAATTTTGTGATTTTTTAAAAAAAATATTAGTATAAATTAACATTTGGGGATTTAATAATATGTTATCATATCTTTTTTTAATCGCATTTTTGGTGTGTGGGTGTAGCGAAAAGTTAGAAAATATTGAAGATAAAAGTCCCAAAGATTTATTGTCCTTAGCGCATCATTCATATAAAGAAAAAAATTTTTTAAGAGCTGCACGTATTTTTGATGAGATTGATCGTCAACACCCTTATTCAGATGACGCTTTGACGGCCCAGTTAATGGCTGGAGAATGTTATTATTTATGTAAAAAATATGATGAAGCTATTGAACGTTTCAGAAATTTTATAGAATTGCATCCTGGTCATGAAAAAATTGACTATGCCTATTACATGATTGGTATTTGTCATTATGAGCAAATTCCAATTATTGAACGGGATCAAACTCCATGTTTAGAGTCGAAATCTGCATTTGAAGAGTTGTTAAATCGTTTTCCTAAGTCATCGTATTCAAAAGATGCAAAAATGAAAATGAATTTATTAAATGATCATTTAGCCGCCAAAGAAATGGATGTTGGACGTTATTATCAAATTCGCGAACACTCTCCCCAATCCGCAATTGCTAGATACAAAGTTGTCGTTGATTCCTTCCAAACAACACCCCAAATTCAAGAAGCTTTGTATCGTTTGGTTGAATGTTATATATCTTTAGGTTTAGTATCTGAAGCACAAAAATATGCCAGCATTTTAGGTCATAATTATCAAAATAGTTCTTGGTATCAACAAGCATTTGCCTTATGTCAAAATTACTATCCCAAGTTTTCCTCGTAATTTCAACCGGATCCGTTTTATTTGCAGTTATTGCACAATACGTGTTTGGGATTCCGGTTTGTCATTTGTGTTTATGCCAAAGGTATATATTCATGATGATATCTGTTGTTAGTCTTATTCATTATTTCTGGGATAAAAGTTGGTTATTTTGGATTATGTCGGTGTTGTCTTTTTTTGGCAGTTGTATATCGTTTTATCATTTAGGTGTTGAAAATAAATGGTGGGTATCAACTATTTGTGAATCACAAGGATTAGGTGCAAAAGTTTTGGTTCCTTGCGATCAAATTAATTGGGTTATTTTTGGTGTAAGTGCTGTATTTTGGACGTGGCTATTGTTTCTATTTTTAGGTATTTTATCCATTGGGTCGGCAATTTACACATCTAAAAAAAATAATGATGTGGCATAAAAAATATTACGTTGCAGGAGCGCTTTCTTTGTTTTTTTTGATTTATGAAGTATTTCAAATGAAATATAATGTCCAATTTTTAGAGCGTGAAAAAACAAAACATCAAAAAGAAATATCGAAAACCAGAGAAAATATTAATTTGTTAACAATAGAATGGGAGAGGCTGATTAGTCCCAAACGTTTAATTGTTTACGCGAAAAAATATTGCCCATCTTTTCAACCAAGCACGCCAAAACATATGATTGATTTATCTCAAATTCCCTTAGAATTGGTTTGTCATGATCACAAAATACCCACATCGTCTGAGAAAAAAGATGTGACACTCGATGATGTTTTAAGTGATGTATTAAATTGACAAAATCCTGGGTTTTTTTAAAAATTTTACCCTCATAGTATTTGTATTAAGATAATCAAAAACCACGAATTATTGATTGTATGGAAAAAATTTTAAATGATTTAGACACGTTATACGACACAATGATTCATGAAAAAAATTTTGATTTAGCTATAAAAATAAAACAACTACAAGTAAAAATTTTTTTATCTCTACCTAAAAGCAATGTGATGAATCTAGATTTCGATAAAATTTCCACTCATCAATTAGAAGAAATGTTGAAAATGTATGAATATAGTGGAATTCATTAGGGTCGTTGGCATGATGATTTGTTTTATCTATTCTTGGATCTGTTACTCATTCGAATAATTTTTTGATATTTGCGTGTGACGAGATGAAAAAATATTAATAAATATAATATATTTCACACAATTTTTGCACAAAATTATGATACGCTTGCTCTGACTTCTCTTGTCAATTATATTGTGTAAAGTTCAAAATTATGAGATAAATAATAAAAGATATTGTGAATATGGATAACTCATGAAGCAATTAATTGCTGAAAAAAGACAAAAAGTCGGAACACCTGGCTCTAGTCATTTAAGGAAAAATCAAAAAGTTCCTGCAAATATTTATGGCCTTGGAAAAGAGTCATTATCATTTTCTATTGCAGAAAAAGATTTACAAAACGAAATGAAAGAGGCTGGTTTTTTTACCCGTTTGTTCTCAATTGATGTAGAAGGACATACAGAAAAAGCAATTGCTAAAAAAATTCAATATCACCCTGTGAATGATACGCCAATTCATGTGGAATTTCAACGTGTTGATGAACATTCAACAATTCGGATTCATGTGCCGATTCGCTACATCAATGAAGACAAGTGCCCAGGCATTAAATTAGGTGGCATTTTAAACATTATCCATCATACATTAGAGATCAATTGTCCTCCTCATTCTATTCCCCAAGAATTTATTGTGGATCTTGATGGTATTACCGTTAACCATAGTATTCAATTAGATAGCTTGAACTTACCTGAAGGTGTTGAAGCTGCACATCCAGAGCGTGACTTTATTCTTGCCAGTGTCATGGGACACGCAGCTAATGATGACGGAGAATCTAAATAACTAAATCACAATGGGCTGTTTTACGGCCCTTGGTCGATTTAAATGAAGGCCCCCAGGGTGTTGATTTACGATATAGTCAAGTTTATGATGATATCAAAGAGGCAAGAAAAAGTATTCCCGAAGAAAATAAAAAACCGAATTATTTTTTTATAAAATCCACATGTGAAAGTGTTTTATCCTCTCAAACCAAAGATTTGTATATTCTTGGTTTTTATCTAGAATCTCTTTGTCATATAAATGGTTTTGAGGGTATTGATCATGGATTGTACATCTTAAATGAATTTTTGAACATTTTTTTTGATTCGATGTTTCCTAAGGTTTTCGAGGATGATGATCCAATGGAGCCACGAATCAAAATTTTATCATGGATAAAAAAAATGTATGTTGATACCATCCCTTTATTACAATTACCCGCCAGCTCTGTTACTTTGTATGATTGGCGTTTACACCAAAGACAAAAAATATCATCACCATTTTCTTATTATTTTGATAAAAACCTCATTACAGTTTGTCAAAGTCATTTAAACGAATTGTCTCATACAATTGACCATTTTATTCCTTGTCATGACCTAAGCTTTAAAAATTTAAATGATATTTTTAATGAAATTTTATCCATTCCAGTGATAGAGATGATACCTTCCTCATCTGATAATCCTGTGCCTAAAAATGAGCACAATCAGCATAATACTCCTATGGAATTATCAAATGAACAAGAAGTATCTAACCGAAAGATGGCCTATAAAGCTTTGATAGATTTAGCTTATTTTTTAGAAACGATTGATCCCCATAGTTTGGTACCAATTTTTGTTAAAATGGCAGCCAGTTGGGAAAATAAAACATTGCCACAAGTTTTGTCATCGATTCCTCAGGAATCTCAAGAGGTCAAAACAATTTTGCAATTGATGGGGACAATTGCTACTCAATCACCGCCAGAGCCACCCAAAGATAAAACAATCACATCGAATGTTAATGATATGAAAAATATGATGGGGATAGGACAGTAAAATTTGTGAATGTTTTTTAGGGCGTCTTAAAAAGAAATATTAAGAAGAAAGTCCATGGAATAAGCGATAATAGAGTCCTTCTTTGGATAAAAGAGTTTGATGATTTCCTTGCTCTTGGATCATGCCATGATCAAGCACGTAAATACGGTCACAATGTTTAACGGTTGATAATCGGTGGGCGACAATAATGGTTGTTTTTCCCTCCATCATTGTTTCCAGGGTTTCTTGGATAGCTTGTTCTGATTGGCTGTCCAATGAAGATGTTGCTTCATCTAATAATAAAATAGGAGCATTTTTAAGTAAAGCTCTTGCAATAGCCAGGCGTTGACGCTGGCCGCCAGATAATTTGGATCCATGTTCTCCGATAAAGGTATCGTATCCATTTTCTAGTTGCTGAATAAAATGGTGAGCTCCTGCTTTTTTAGCAGCACACATCACATCGTCCAAATTAACGTCTATACGTCCGTATGAAATATTATCGAACACCGTTCGATTGAACAGACCAATTTCTTGGCTGACAAGGGATATTTGAGACCGAAGATCATTTAAATTTAGTTTTTTAATATTAATATTGTCAAGGCAAATATCTCCTGACCATGGATCTATAAAACGACAAATGAGGTTGATGAGTGTTGATTTTCCTGCCCCACTCGGTCCCACAAAAGCAATTTTTTCCCCAGGCTCCACGTGGAATGACAAATTTTTAAATAGGATTTTTTCATGATAACCAAAGGTTACGCTCATAAAACTAATACGACCTTTGATTGGAGATGGTAGAGGAAGAGGGGATTGAGGATTGTCAATCATATCAGGGGTATCCATTAATTCAAAAATACGTTTAGTGGCTACAAGGCCTTCTTGTAGTGAGGAATTTAAATTGGATAGGCGTTTGAGAGGGTCATAAGAAAAAATCATCGCGGTTATAAATGAGATAAAGTCCCCTGGTGTTTTTTGGTTATGTAGAATTTGATACCCTCCATATGCAATCACCCCGACAATCCCAAGAGCTCCAATGATTTCAATGATAGGGCTGGACAAAGACCTCATATGAGCACTTTTTTTAAAAGTATCCAAAAAACCTAGCATCTGTGATTTTGCCCGTTGATATTCATCATTTTCTTGCACAAAAGATTTTACAATTCGAATATTTTGAAAAATCTGAATAAAAGAGCTGCTGAGTTCTCCCATTTCATGTTGATTGCTATAAAACACTTTTTTCATTTTTCTAGATATTTTGACAATGGGAATAATAACCACCGGAAATACAATAAATGTTCCGCATGACAATGTGAAATCACGATAAAACATGAGTAAGATTAAAAAAAAAAGTGTAAAGAAATCTCTACCAATGCCGATAATGGTGTTGGTTAAAGCCCCCCTTAAAATGGTGATATTTGATGTAAAATAACAAACCAGATCGCCAGAGCTTTTATTTAAAAAATCTCCATTTAATATTTTTTTAAATAAATCTAATTGCACATCAATAATAATACGTTGCCCTACGTCACTTAAAATGACATTTTCACCATACCCACCAATTCCTTTTAATAAAAAAGTAACAAAAATAATAAAACAAAACATCACTAAAAAATTTATATCCATATTAAACAGAACTCGGTCAAATAATGGTTTGATAAGATACGGCAATGCAGCAGTTGCAAGGGATGATAAAACCATGCACACAATGGCCAAGAAAAACTCAGATTTATATGGCAATAAATAATGTTTGAATAAGCGTTGAAACGTATCTTGTTTCATTAATTAATGGTATTTTTTTGTTTTATGATAACAAATCTAATGATCAAAAAGCGAATGGCTGCATCAAGTTGAGCGCATCATTGGTACAATTATTGCATTTAATTTTATTAAATAACATTCGAATTCATTTTGATTATTTTTTATTTTTTTGTTATTTTTTTCATTAATCTTTGTGGGTTTTCTTATGGAGGTGACGTCTATAAATCTATTCAAAAAATTGAAAAAAATGAATCTATTCCAATGAATTTATTATGGTCAATCGCATGCGTGGAGTCAGGTAAATCTGATCGTCATTTGCCAATTCAACCATGGCCATGGACAATCAATGTTAATAAGAAAGGCTATTTTTTTAAAAACAAGCATGATTGTTTAAAGGCAATAAAACGTTTTATAAAGCAAGGGCACAAAAGTATTGATGTGGGATGTATGCAAATTAATTTAAAGCACCACCCTCATGCATTTGCATCACTTGAAGATGCTTTCGATATTCATAAAAATATTACATATGGTGCAAAATTTTTAAAATCATTATTTAAAAAATATAAAAATTGGACAACAGCTATTGCCCATTACCATTCGTCTCATGCTCGTCATCATCATTTTTATCAAAAAAAAGTGTTAAATTTATGGAAAAAGTCATGTCCATATGTGTATTTAGATAGATCTGAAGAGACAAAAAATCATCAAAAGAAAAATAGAATTTTTCATTTATTTCAATCTTTAAGCTCTAATTCGACAAAACGATTCTCCAGTCGTGAAAAAAAAAGATATATTCCTCTTTTTACCTCTGAACAGCATCAAAAACGCTCTATGATACAGAAAAAGTTTTTTCCAATCACAGTAGCTCAACGTCATTTATGAAGATCTGTTTAAAAATATCAACCAGTCCGTTCAAATAAATTTTCTAAATCTTTTTTTCTAAAAACAATATGAGTGGGTCTGCCGTGATTACATTGCCCACTGTGAATCGTATGATCCATATCTTTTAACAGCATTTGCATTTCTAGCATAGTTAAATCTTTTCCAAATCGTATGCTGTGATGGCAAGCAATTCTTGATAATTTTTTTAAAATATAGTCATCAATGTCAGATTGAATTGTTGAGATATCATCTAAATTTTGATCCAAAAGATCAATAATGATGGCGGTGTTAATATAAGGTAAAAAATCTGGAACAGATAAAATTGACACACTACATCCATAAATATCATAGTCGAATCCAATATCTATGAATACATATTGTAATAGTAAAAAACGTTCTAATTGAGCTTGGTTTAAATGAATGATTACAGGAGTTGCTAACATTTGTTTTTTCATATTTTTTTGAGAAATATCTTGTTTCAGCTTTTCATAGACAATACGTTCATGGGCAGCATGTTGGTCAATAATAATCAAGCTATCGTTATTTTCACAAATGATATATGATTTTAACACCTGTGCTTTGGCTTGACCTAAGGATGATGGGGTATCAAAAAATGTTTGCTGTTCCCCTTTGGGAGAAACAGCAGGAGACTGTGTGACATTAGATTTCGTTACATTGATTGATTGTGTAGAGTCGATAACAACAGGCTTTTGGATAAATCGTGTCATAGGTTCCTGGGTGAATTGATGAGCACTCTGTGGCCCAGCAGGTATGTCTGGTCTATGTATGTATGGTCCAGCTGTTTTTTGATGATGGATAAACGTTGACGTAATATGGGTCGATGATCTTTGGGATGTTTGATTTAAAACTTTTTGAATACTAGATATGATAAAGTTACGAATTTTTGCCCCATCTTTAAAACGGATGTCTTGCTTAGCCGGATGCACATTGACATCAACGTCTCTAAATGGTACGGATAAATGCAAAATCACAACTGGATAGCGATCATGAGATAACGTGTCTCTGTAGGCAATTTTGATAGCTTGATGAATTAATTTATCTTTCACAAAGCGTTGATTCACAAAGGTATAACAATCGGTGTTTTTTGCACGATTCAAGGTAGGAAGGCTAATCCAACCACTTAATGAAATATCTTCTAAATGCGCTTCAATGGGCCGTAAATTTTCAATTTCAACTTCATTTAACACATCTTTGAGACGATGGTAAAGATCCTGTTTTTTTGGGTAATCACGTAAGGTGCGTCCTGATTTTTTTTGAATAACCTCAAATCCAATATGATGGTGTATGCATGCAAAACGATCGATCCACTCTAAACAATAAGTTTGTTCAATTTGAGATGATTTTAAAAAATGGAGTCGTGGAGGCGTTGAAAAAAATAAATCTTCTATCGTAATGGTTGTTCCTTTAGAGCAAATGTAAGGGCCTTGAGATATCACTTGTCCGCCATCTATTTTGATAGAAAAACCTGTGGGTTCATGACCTGTATTCGTTTGAATATGCAACCTTGACACGGAAGCAATCGATGCCAATGCTTCACCTCGAAATCCCATTGTAGAAATCGCAAATAATGTTGAGGCTGATAATTTTGACGTAGCGTGACGTTCAATGGATAATAACGCGTCTACAGGATCCATTCCGCACCCATCATCTTGAACTGATAAAAAAGTCTTTCCACCTTCTTCTATAAAAACTTTTAACAGTGTAGCATTAGCATCAATGGAATTTTCTATGATTTCTTTTAACAAAGACGCAGGGCGCTCAATGACTTCACCAGCAGCAATTTGGTTAATTAAAACCGAATCTAAGCGAACGATTTTTCCCATTATACTCATTATTAAAATGTTTTAATATTTTAACACAGACCGCTCATAGAGCGTGCCAATATTTATTAGTCTAAACGGACACACGATTACACTATTTTTTAAAATCCTGGCATAATAAATTAATCATTGAATGGAAATTATTGATGCGTTTTACTCATTTTATATCCTTTACTTGCGCCTTTGGTATGGGATATTTATCAGCACATTCAATTACAAAACAATCCACTCATCAGCAGTTACATCAACATTCACCTAAGGAGATTTCGATGACATTACCATTTAATATTCAAGAACTTCATCCACACATGTGGTATGTGGAAGATCAACGTCTTCCCTACATCAGTTTATGTTTAGCTTTTAAAAATGCAGGATACAAAAGTGACCCTTCTAATAAAAGCGGTACAGCTCAATTCATGGGGGCGATGATTCAAGAAGGATGCAATGGTTTATCATCTCAAGAATTTAAAGAATTGTTACTTCAAAAAAATATTCAATTGATCGTATCTGTGTCAAACGATCACGTCAATATTGGTTTCCGCTGTTTAAAAGAGCAAGTTAAAGATGCTGTTCAGATTATTCAAAATATGATATTAAAACCCAATCTTTATACCAAGGACTTTAAGCGTGTATCTGAGCAAATGAAAGGAAATTATATGCAAGCCAAGCACAATGAAAATACTGTGGCTGATGATTTTTTTAGTGACATTGTTTTTAAGGGGCACCCTTATCATTTGACAACTGATATGCTATTAAAATCCTTAGATGGCTTAACAATTGAAGATATTAAGGATTTTATGGAAAAATCTTTATGCCAAGACAATCTTTATGTGACTGGATGTGGCGGCTTATCAAAAGAAGATTGTGAAAAAATCATTAATGATATGAAAGTTGCTCTTCCTCAAAAAAATCAATTGCCCTCGATTAAGAATGTTGAATTCAAAAGCGATGGGAATATCCATTTCAAAGAAATGGATATTCCCCAAAGTATCATCCTTTTTTACATAGAAGCATTAGATCCAACCGATCCTGATTTTTATACGTTGGATATTTTAAACAGTATTTATGGAGGAGCACCTTTTGTATCACGTTTATGGTTTTCTGTTCGAGAGAACAGTGGGTACGCTTATAATGTTGGTACGCGCTATCAATCTATTCAACAATGCAGCTATATTCGTGGCAGAACATCTGTGGCTACAGAAAATGTAAAAAAAACCATTGCTTTGATTCAAGATGACGTTAAAAAATTACAAAACACACCAGTTGAAGACAAAGAATTAAAGTATCACCAAGATTTAAAGACTGGCCAACAAAGTGTTGCTTTGGATTCTACTGTTGCTATTACTCAATACTTAATGACGTGCCTTTTGATGGGGCGTAGTGTTGATGACGTTAACCAAAGAAATCATAAAATCAAAAGCATTAATGTTCATGACATTGAGAGAATTTCTAAAAAAATTTTCTCAAAACCAATGACATTTTTTGTTGTAGGTCGGCCTCATTAAATAATGTTTTGGTTATCATTCATCCAAGGGGTTTCTGAGTTTTTACCGATCAGTTCATCTCTTCACTTATCATTATTATCAACATGGTTTAGTTTGCCAAGTGTTGACTTATTCACAAAAGCATTTTTGCATGTAGGAACGGCTGTGTCTGTGTTATTGTGTTATGGACATTATATTTGGAAAACGATTATTCAAAAACATTACCGAACCATCATTTTTTATACCGTAGCAACAATTCCCGTAATGGTTGGAGGGCTGTTATTTAAAAAACACCTAGATCACACAAACGATTGGTTGCCTGTGGTTGTAGGAGTGAGTGGATTATTACTATTCGTTGCCGATTTGTGTTCCAAGCAAACAGAACTTGACAAAGAATTAACGATGTCAAAAGCTTTGGTCATTGGATTATGTCAAACGGTTGCACTTCTTCCTGGAGCTAGCCGATTGGGAATGTGTTTTGTGGGATGTCGTTTTTTACATATGTCAAGATTGCAATCATTTAATGTTAGCATGTTGCTATCTTTACCAGCTTCCCTTGGGGCGTTTATTTTAGAATCTTTAGATCATCATTCAACAGCGCCGTCTTTCCAAGATTATGGAGTTTTAATTATAACAGCCATCATTGGATTGATTGCATTGTGGTTTGTAAAAACATATATCTCAAAAATAGGATTTTGGATTTTTGGAATCTACAGGATGCTATTAAGTATTCTTTTATTTTAGATGGTGTTTTAAAGTTTGAAAAACCTAATATTCTTTACGTTTTTAGTCACGAATCAGTCTTAAATGTATTCGTATTTTTACAGTGCCACGTTATAAAAAAGACACAATTTTTTAAATAATTTACTTTAAAAAGGATTTTTTACTTTTTAGACAAGGTAAGTGTGGTATATTAAAACATACCCTAACAGGGCAATGTGGGGCGCCTAGCTCAGTCGGTAGAGCAGCTGACTCTTAATCAGCGGGTCGCAGGTTCGAATCCTGCGGCGCCCACCAATTTTATGACAAATTTATATTTCCTAAAAATGTGTAGGATCCCATATCAGTGATAAATCCTCCGGTTTCTTGTGCCCAAAATGTCATCATCAGTTTTTCAAATCGCGTTGGATTACTTATCATTGCACCTTCTAACCGCCCTGAACATGCATATACAATATCAAGATATATACAATTCGATACATAAATCATTTGGGATATTTCAGGTTTTTGGCCTTGACCGTTCCATGCGATCATGCCTTGACTGATAGGGCGTTTGGACACACGCATGCGTGCTTGGTTGTAAAAAGCTCCACATCCATTGTAAGCGCCAAAAGATTCATTTGTAATAGGATTGAACATCAACATAGCCGTAAACTGCCCCTTTTTAAAATAGGATACGGCGGTGACGAAATGGTTCATGTGACGCATAAAATTATCTACGCCATTGAGAGGAGTAATCACAAATGCTTCAAAACCCATGTCATCTACGTTGTCAGGGACGTCGATGAGAACAGGTATTCTTTTATAGCTACGCTCCAACGATTGTGCCAATTGTTTTGAAATAACACGAGTAGCATGATCTTGAAAAGACTGTAAACCTTGGGAATGGCTTTGTAAATGGGCTAACTCATTAAAATCATGAATAATGACATGGGTTGTGTTTTGAACAGCTTTTGATATGGAATAACAAAGGCCATTAAGATTTGAAAAGTTTCTCATGTTTTATAATTTAGCGCGTTCGATGTAAGAAGAATCTTGGGTGTGAATGACAACTTTCATACCTGCTTCAATATGGGGAGGGACCATGACTTTAATACCGTTGTCCATAATAGCCGGTTTATAAGATGATGATGCTGTTTGACCTTTGACAACGGGTTCTGCTTCGACGACTTCTAAAATAACTGTATCGGGCAATTGAACCGTAATGGCGCGTTCTTCATAAAATGAAATATTAACAACCATTCCGTCTTGCAAAAACACAGAAGAATCTCCCACAAAATCTTCATCCAATGAAAATTGTTCATAAGTATCTTGGTCCATAAAAACAAAAAATTTTCCTTCTTTATATAAAAATTGAAAAGGCCGTTCATCAAGGTGAATTTTTTCAACGGATTCGCTGGAACGAAATCGTTCATGGAGTTTTGTGCCTTCAAGGATGGCTTTCATTTCGACTTGCATATAGGCGCCACCTTTTCCAGGTTGAACATGTTGTGTTTTTGTCACAACCCACAGTTTTCCTTGGTGGTCTAAAATGTTACCAATACGAATAGAATTTGCATTAATTTTCATTGAATATGAAATCATTAAATCTTATGGTTAGTTTAGCTGATACCTGGGATTTTAAAAAATCCTTTTCCTTTGTCATCATCATGGCAATATAGATAAATAT
>JBIKYJ010000005.1:0-26810 GCA_044355315.1 Alphaproteobacteria bacterium
GTGACATTATCGATGATCAAACCTCATCCTCCCCTTGAGTGTATTCATTTGATGTACAAGGATTTTCTCATATTCAAAGGAAATATGCGTGCCTTATCCTTCCAAAATGATCATAGTGTTGACATGTGTTTTGTGTCCGTGCCACCAATAGCACCTACACCATTATCCGATGAAGATTTAGTTGTTTTATATGCCGATCCTTCTCATCAAATTTTTGAAAAAATTAATTTAAGACATGAAAATAACTCATGCGATATCACATCCTTGATAGATCCTCGTTCTGTCAGAATTCAAACACCAAAGTCTGCATTATCTAGTGTTCACATTGATGTGAATTGTCATATGAAAAGTCTTACTCAAGAACGGCTTTCCATTCAAAAAGAACTCCAACATATCATCATTGACTGGGATCATTGGAATCCTCCAGAAGGCGCTCCATATCGTTTACATAAGGGAGATGTTATTTTTGACACAGTTGTAAATCATAACGATAAGGCATCTTTAGTTTTAAATAATCCTAATGTTAAAAGGGGGCGAGTTAAAAAATTAATTTTTGATATCGTGGTCGATCATATTGTGATGGGGGATTTTTTTCAAACGGATGAGGGGCGTCATGCCTTAAATACGGCGGTACGCAGAGGATTGTGTCATTTAAATGCTAGCTTTCGATGTCACCGTATTTATGTCAGTATACCTTGGGAGAATGCTTATAATTTTCAATTACATCATACGGTTACGTTAGATATATCAAATTTTAAAAAAATGACAGGTCAGATTGTTGAATTGACATTGTCTTATACTGATTCATCTCGCATGTGCCATATCGTCATTGCATGTTTTGATGGAGAGGGGCCATTAATAATAAAAAATAATCCCGATTTAACATTGGAGAGCACACCTGTTCAGATTGGACGGTCCATGAGTATTGACCGTATCCATTGCGGAGATGATGTGTGTGAAATTCATATTAAGCGCCGTAAAATTTTACGTGAACGGACGTGGGTAGGACACGTGGAAACAACTATTGATCTATCATAATGGCCAAGTACAACACAAAAAAGGTAGTGTTTTTTATCTTTAAGAAAGATCAGATTTTTCTGATAGCTTTTGGTACTGTTTGTCATCAAAAGAAGATTTTGGACGTATGTCAATATGGTCACTTGTGATTTTTAGGTAATCAATATGATCTTTAATAAAGGGGCGAATTTTTAAAAATATTTCGCTAATTGATGGTTTGGTGGGGGGCTGATTAATATAAAGATAGGTCATTTGGACTCCTAAGACAAGATATAAAAATGTCATCATTATACTCAATAACGACATTCTTTTTTTAAAATGAATGACTGGCATTTTTTGCCCTCTTAGATCTATATGTTCATCCACCATCTCATAGCCAAGATTTCTATAAAATTGAATTTGTGTTTGATCCAATTGTTCTTGTTTTACGACGTAACCATCCAATAAAACATAACTGTAATTCTCACACACAAACACACCTTTGGGTATTTTTTTTGATAAAAAAAAAGCTTTTTCAACCTCACAAAATCGTGCGTATATTTTAGATTGATTACATAAAATTAAAACACGATCATTCCACCGCATGACTTTAATAAACGGGTCAAAACAATGCTTTAAAAGCATATGAAAATAATAACGTTTATCTAGCCAGGTAAATTGAAACTTAGCCATGAGAGACAATCAGCACAACACAACGATGGGCCAGTGATTGCAAAAGAACCCGGTAAGTGCCTTCTTCTTGGGAAAAATTGGCAAACGGTTGATCTGATGTTTGTGAAAAAGATGATATCACATCCGTATGTTTTTGATATGTTTGATCGCCTATTGTCATAGATATGAAGGCGATCAATCGTATTTGTCGCCTTTGAACGCTTGCATCTGATGCAAAACACAAATCACTCTTGTCTTCTTTTAATTCGATATGGATACGACTATGCAAAGGAATAGAAAAATTTTTTATATCACGTATTAATGCCATTTTAAACATATGACACACTAAAGGTGAGGCAGATGACGACTTCACCGTCACGCAATACGATGATTCAGCTGTATTTTCTTTCAAAACTGGTTGAAATCCGCATCCATTTAACAACGCGCTTAGGGTAAAGCCCAAAAGGATTGAGGGGAAGTTTTTAAAAAAAATTTTTCAACAAGATATACAAACCCTTCTTGATGAGAGCTTACCTCAAAACCGGTTTCTTTTAAAATCCAATAACACATAGTATTCGTATCAATAAAACCATTTAAAAAATCTATTGTTTTATTAAATAATATCGGATGTGCATCTCCTAGTGGTAAAACCTTTAAAAGGATATCTCTAATTAAGATGGTGTCTTTCTCTCGATTTTGAAATGATAAACGTCTTAGTCTTTCAATTTTTAAAGATCCTTTTGGTTTGATTTCCACAAATACGTGATCCATTAAATCCAATGACTCTCTCAAAGAGCAAAATCCTGTCTCAAGACCATGTTTGTCCGTAAAAATCGAGACCATCCAACGTGATTCCAAAATAGGTTGTTTTTTCAAAATAATGCCTTCGGATGTGATAGGGGTCATGACGTTGCGTTGATACGGTGAACATATTGAATGTATTCTTGGATCGAGATTAGTTCAATGGTTTTTAAATTCTTTAAGGGTTTATCATCGGTTTGATGGGGAATAAAGGCTTGTTTTAAATTTAAACGTTCTGCTTCTTGCAGTCTTAAGTGGGGGCGTCTCACTGGACGCAAATGACCACTTAAACTTAATTCTCCAAAAAAAATTCCTTTAGGAACGGGCTTTTTTTGATAAGATGATATTAATGATGCAGCCACAGCTAAATCGGCACTGGGTTCGGTGATTTTAAGCCCCCCAGCCACATTAAGATAAACATCTTTTTGAGATAATGACATTTTTAAACGGCTATCTAAAATGGCTAAGATCATCGATAGCCGATTCATATCAAATCCAACACACGTACGTTTAGCAATGCCAAAGGCTGTATCCGTCACAAGGGTTTGTACTTCACATAAAATGGGACGCATTCCTTCCAGGGACGCAAAGATACTGCATCCTGTTTCCATAGTATTGCTGTTGGATAAGAATAATTCGGAAGGATTTGAGATTTCCAAAAGGCCTTGATCTTGCATACGAAACACACCCATTTCATCGGTTGGGCCAAATCGATTTTTAAGGGTTCGAAGCAACCGAAAATCATAATGACGATCCCCTTCAAAGTGCAAAACCGTATCCACCATGTGTTCTAGTAATTTAGGTCCGGCCAATTGACCGTCCTTTGTCACATGACCAACAACAATAACCGTCATAGACGATGATTTTGCAAATCCCATTAATTCCATCGTGCAGGCGCGAATTTGAGACATCGACCCCATTGTCGCATCAATTTTTTCACAAAACATTGTTTGAATGGAGTCAATCATCACAAGACCAGGTTTTTTAGTTTTAAGAATACTTAAAACTTTGTCTAAGTCTGATGATGACGATAAGTAAATATCATCACTTGTTTTGAAAGACAGTCTTGAAAAACGACCCTGGACCTGTTGAACGGATTCCTCTGCAGATATGTAATAAACTGGTTTTTTTTGCCCCACTTGCGCCAAAATTTGCAATAATAAGGTCGACTTTCCGATTCCTGGTTCTCCAGCGAGTAAAATAATGGATCCTTCCACAAGTCCACCACCACAAACCCGGTCAAATTCACCAATGCCCGTCTTGTGTCGTTGCTCTTCAAAAGCTTGTTGTTGTGATATGGGAATAAACATGGAATCAGAATTTTTTTTATCCTTTTTCTTATCAATGGCTTCAATTGTATTCCATCCTTCACACACGTCGCAACGCCCACCCCACTTGAGAAAAACGTGCTCGCAATTTTTACAATAAAAATTAGGCGCTTTGTCTTTTTTCATCAAGAAAACGGTCTTTTATAAAGGATTGCACATGCATGTTAAGAATATTCAATTTGTTAGTAAAAAAATGATCTGCGTCTTCGATAATTGATAAATCAACCTCAAGACCTTTTTGATTTTTCAAACGATTTGATAAATTCTCAACACTTTTACACTCAACAATTTTATCTGATTTCCCTTGAATAACGTATCCTTTGACCGGGCAAGGCGTTAAAAAACTAAAATCATATAAATTAGCAGGTGGGCTGACTGCGATAAAATGTGACACTTCTGGGCGACGCATCACCAACTGTAAAGCAATCCACGCACCAAAAGAAAAACCGGCAACACATATATTATGAAAACCAATACATTGGGATTGTAACCAATCCAAAGCGCATGCGGCATCGCTTAATTCACCATCACCATGATCATACACACCCTCTGATTTTCCAACACCTCTAAAATTAAATCTTAAGGTATTAAAACCAGCAGCTGCAAACGTTTTGTATAATGTATACACAACTTTGTTATTCATTGTCCCACCGTGTTGAGGGTGAGGATGTAAAACAATCGCAAGAGGAGAATTTTTGTGAGATACTTGGTGCAACCTACCTTCAAGTCGACCAGCGGAACCGTTAATAATGACTTCTGCCATATTATAAAAAACTAACTAATAACTAAAGATATCTTAACACAATTTTAAAATCATATGAGGTTATTGTAAAATTTAAACTCATACAAAATCACAATACCACTGCGTGCGTATGGTATAATAAATAAATTTTGCATCAATGAATATTTTTGAGTCATCTTATTTGTGGTCATGAAATACGAGATCAACTCCTTGGTAATTTAAAAAATCGTGTAACGGGTGATATTCGTTTTGTCATTATTCAAATTGGAAATGATGGCCCAAGCGAAATTTATGTTCAAAGAAAATTGGCTTACGCAAAAAAATTTCATATCCATGCAAGCACATACGTATTAGATGCTGACGTATGTCAAGAGGATGTCATTTCTCTCATAACAATGATAAATGTAAACCCGTCCATTCATGGGGTCATTTTACAGTTACCAATCCCCAAACATTTGGATATGCGTTTCATTGTTGATCATATCGATCCACAGAAAGACATTGACGGATTGACATCAAAAAATTTAGGACGCTTTATGACGCATACCTCTCCTCTTTTTATTCCCTGTACGGTTAGAGGATGTTTGGCAGCATTGGATTCTTTGAATGATGATTTCCAAGGAAAAACAGCCGTTATTGTTGGCAGATCTCTTCTTGTGGGGCGCCCATTATCATTAGCTTTGCTTGAAAAAAATATCACAGTGATCATGGCTCATTCCTACACAAAAAATTTAGCATTATTGTGTCAACATGGAGACATTGTCGTTGCTGCAGCTGGATCTGTCTCTTTGATCAATAAGCAACATATTAAAAAAGGAGCCGTCGTATTAGACGTTGGGATTACAAAGGTTGGTCATTCAATTGTTGGAGACGTGGATTTTGATGACGTTGCCCCCCATGTTCGAGCCATCACCCCAGTCCCCGGGGGAATAGGCCCATTAACCGTCCATTTCTTAATTGACAATGCTGTAAAAGCTTATGAATATCAAAAAATTTAACGATACAACCGAATCTGACCTCGATCAGATATCCTTTGATCTTATTGAGAATTTAAAGCAGAACATACCTATTATTCTTCATGGTGATTTAGGTATGGGAAAGACGACACTTGTGAAACGTGTCTTATTGAACATAGGGTCAACAGAAATTGTCACAAGCCCTACATTTTCTTTAGTTCATGTTTACGACAGTCCTATCGGTTCTATTCATCATTTTGATTTGTATCGTATTAATAAAGATGATGATTTAATGAACATTGGGTTTTATGATGTATTACACCATAGCCCAATGATTGTTGAGTGGCCACGTGTGTTGGTGCAACCGTGTATATCTATTGATATAAAACAAGGCACATCACCATCAACGCGTTGCATCAAGATAGAATCTCATGCATAAACCTGTTTTACTGGATGACATGTTAACATGCTTAGATGTATCAAAAGGAAAAATTTATCTGGATGGTACTTTTGGTGGGGGCGGTTATAGCCAAGCGATTTTGGGACGCGGCGGCCAGGTTATCGCCATCGACCGTGATACGAGCGCCGTTGAGCGCGCACAAAATTTAGGTATAACTTGCTATCATATGACATTTTCAGAATTATCAAAAGATTTTGCAGACCTTTTTTTTGATGGTATTGTATTTGATTTTGGTGTATCTTCTTTTCAAATTGATGAGGCTGAAAGAGGATTTTCTTTTCAAAAAGATGGTCCTTTAGATATGCGTATGGGGAAATCATCCATCAGTGCCGAGGAGGTTGTTAATTGCTTCAAGGAGGTGGATCTGGCCAATTTAATTTTTTCTTATGGTGATGAGCCAAGATCAAGGGCTATTGCCCGTGCCATTTGCACGCACAGACAACATCAACCATTTACATCAACACTGCAATTGGCCAATGTCGTTCGTTCAGTTGTTCCCTCCAGACCTGGGTTTGATGGAGCAACATTAACATTTCAGGCTATTCGTATGTATGTTAATGATGAGCTCAGAGAAATTCATCATGCATTAACTTATGCTATCTCACATCTTAAACCTTTAGGCAGACTCGTCTGTGTATCATTTCATAGTCTTGAAGATCGTCTTGTAAAAAACACCCTAAAATCATCTCACTTAACAATGCTTAATAAAAAAGTTACAACACCTGGGGACATAGAGCTTCGTAATAATCCACGTAGCCGCTCCGCGAGATTACGTTGCGGTTACGTTACAACCTAATCTAATATTAAATTCATTGATTTTGAGAACATCTTAACGTCACAACATGTTGATTATCATACCAACCTGGCACGTATCCTAATTGCGAATGATCAGATGCACCAGAAAGTATTGGTGCCAATCTTTCAATTATACGTCCAGCTGTTGGAGCAACATTCCAACCTGCTGCCATATAACCATAAGTTTTTGAACTTGCCTTAGGGTCATCCAACATCACCATTAAAATGTAGCGTGGTTTTTCATAAGGGAAACATCCAACAAATGTGGTTGTTCTTTTTTTTTGAGAGCTGCCATATCCTTTTTTCCCAGCTTGGTAAGCAGTTCCTGTTTTACCAAATACCCCAACACCCTCAATATTTGCCGTACGCCCAGACCCATAAAGCGCAACGAGCCTCATCAACTTTCTAATTTGCTGAGATGTTTTTTTACTCAGTATTCGTTGTGTTGGCATAGGAGATGTTCTTTTAAGAAGGGTTGGCTCAATAGACATACCATCATTAACAACCCCACCAATAACCTTAAGCAATTGTATAGGAGTAACAGATAAAGCGTACCCATAAGACAAGCTTTTGGTTGTTGTATCATTCCAAACTTTTGGTAGTAAAGGTTTTGCGTTTTCTGATGTTTCAAGTTTGACAGGTTGTGTAAGGCCAAACAAAGTCATATATTTTTTTTGAATGTGAGGCCCAAATGTCTCTGCTATCTTAATTGATGCGATGTTCGATGAAAAAACAAAAGCTTCTGCCAAACTGAGCACTCTGTTCTTTCCTTTAAAATCTGTGACCGTGAAACGTCCAATTTTGACGGGCTTTGTGGCATCAAATTGTGAATCTAATCGTGCCGTACCCGTTTCAAGAGCGATGGCCACATTGACAATTTTTAAAACTGAACCAGGTTCAGAGCATAACATGATATTACGGTTAAATAATGTGTCCATATTAATTTTTGATGGGTGATTGGGATTGAATGTTGGTAGTGATACACTTCCTAAAATTTCGCCATTCTTTAAATCCATAATCATTGCATTGGCTGCAACGGTTTGAAATTCTTCCATTGCTTCTTGTAAAATGTTAAACAATACATATTGAACACGAACATCTAGGCTAAGATATAAGTTTCTCTCTTTTAAGGTATGGCTCATACCTTTTTCCACTCCCCCTAAAGATATTCCATCTAAATCTGAATAACCAATTATGTGACTGAACAACTCATCGTGTGGATAAAACCTTTTTTGATCTTTTTGAATTTCAATCCCAGGCAAGCCTAAATTATGGATAGCTTGTTCTAATGACGGAGAGACGTGCCGACGGATCCATGCAAAGTTTTTGTGCTTTTTGATTTTGTCATAAATTTTCTTTTGATCTTCTTTTAAAATAATGGATAATTTTTTTGCTGTATCCATTAGGTTTATAACATGTTTTGGGTTTGCGTAAATTGATGATGTTTTTAAAAATGTTGCTAAAATACAACCATGTCGATCGTAAATATTTTTTTGATATTCTTGAGATTGTAATGCATATCCATCGGCGTCCTTGTGAGAGTTTTTTAATAACATAACGTTAAACAACCTGAAAATGATCATCAAAACACCGCACGAACATAAAAATATTGCTATAGCCAGTCTTTTTTTTATTTGAGAAACTTGATCACTCCACGACAACAAAACTTTTAAGTTCACAAAAAAATAATAACTAACCTCCTTACAAAATTATTGTGACATAAAATAGACTTCCTGTATAACCCAAGGATGTAAAACTTCATATATGTTTCAGACTGAACTTCCCTCAAAATAACTTCCTCATATGTAGTTTTCAGGAAGGATCTACATTAGATTAGCATCTGTAAAAGTCTATTAAAAAATTATTTTGGCTTGATGTCTTGTAGCAATTCTTCTGCGCGCATACGAATACGTTGATTGTGACTTTTTTGTGCTCTTTTGGCGTGGGTTTCAACCAATTTTATATCAGACATAGATAAACCATACTCTGCCATTGATAATGACAATTCATCCTGTTGATTAAGCAGGCTATGAAGTCGAGCCTTGATACGCCACCCCAATCCCAAATCTGGATATTTTTGAACGACTACCTTTACAATATTTAATCCTTTTTTATAGTTTGTCAGACTATTTGATTCAGTTAACGCATGGGTATAGGATAAATCGAGCCATACACTTTTAATCTTAGTTCTTGCCTTATCATAATAATCAAGTGTTTTTTTGATATCTCCAATTTTAAAAGATACGTCGCCTAAAAATTCCATAATATAAGGATCGCTCGATGATAATTCTTGACCCTTTTTTAAAATATCTGTGTATTTTTTTAAACGATATAAATGGTAAAAATCTTTTACAGGGAGCATATTTTTGGGTAAAGAAGAGATATCTTTATCCTTTAAAATACCAATCATTTTCGCTCGAATGATTTGAAATTCTTTTAAATCTGCGTCTGGTATTTTGTTTTGAATCACTGGCACCTGTTGAAACGATGCAATACGGTCCTCAACCACCGGGTGAGTTCCCAAATAAGGGTCGCTTACAAAAGTTTTAGATTGGATTTTTTTAAAAAAATCAATTACCCCATTTAAAGGAATACCTAACTTTTTACAATAGGATATGGCGGCTGCATCAGCAGATTTTTCCTCACCTTGCATGTACGATAAAAAATTACGTTCTGATACGGTCATTCCGGCTGCAACGCCTGCTAGTAAAGCCTCTCCTTTTCCACTGATTGCGGCGGCCAAAGCACCTATGGCAGTGGCTGCTGCCATAGGTCCCGCCATGGATCTCATTTGATTTTGAAGACGTACATGGTGATGTCCTGCAATGTGACCAATTTCGTGGCACAAAATTCCAAGTAATTGCTCCAAAGACTCAGATTGAATAATGGTTTCACTGTGAATAACAATGCGACCAAAAGAATCGGCAAAGGCATTGAGTTCCGGATGGATCATGACAAAAACCTTTGGATTGGACAATTTTGCAACTTTATAAATTTTTTCCACCCACCGGTTTAAAAAATTTTGTGTTTGAGAATCAATTAAAATGTGTCCTTTTTTAAATTCACTAGAAAACGAGATATTGATACAGAAAAGAAAATAGAGGATTTTTTTCATCATTACACCATGTGATCCACTGATTGGTAATAAAATGACATCACGTGCTTTACCACAATGGACAAGACTGCTGCAGATGGTAATGCTAAAAATAGGCCAATCACCCCAAACCAACACACGCCGGCCAACATTAAAAACATAATCCAAACAGGATGAACCCCTAAGGCTGCTCCGATCAAGCGCGGTGTAATGATATTATTTTCAATGCCAGGGATAATCATAAAAACAAAGCAGACAGATAAACATGACACTTCGTGATTATAGGCAATCGCAAGGGATAAAATAAAACAAATAAAATTGCCCACATACGGTACAAGGGCGCAAATACTGGCAAGTGTTGCCATTGAAAATGTTTTTGGAAATCCTATTAAGCTAAAACCAATTACATACATAATGAACAACAGTCCACATACCTTCATTTGTCCTTTTGCATAAGATGACAATGCTTTATTAATTTTTTGCCCTTGATGATACAAAATGGGTAAATATTTTTTTGGAAACAATTTTTGTGCGTTTTTTGAAAAAGATTCAAAGTCTTTTGCCATATAAAACGTTACAATAAATGTTAAAAATACCATCCCCAGACTGTTAATGATGGAGGCACCTGTTCCGAGCAATTGGATAAATCCTTGAATTCCAAAGGTGGTTAAATCTTGAATTTTGTTAGAAAATTCGGTTTTGAATTGCTCAATGCTGATGTTTGGAAAATAATATTTTAACGGTTCTAATGTTTTAAAAATAAAATCAACAAAGGTGGTCATGCCGGTGCTTAAATGGCGCAATTCTGCTTGAAGAACAGGAACAGATTCAATAACAAATAAAATCATCATTACCAAAAAACCAAACACCATAACAAAGGAGCTGATGCCCCTTGGAATATGGAGTTTTTTTAAAAAACCAACGGGGTGATTTAAAAAATATGCGCTGATCATGCCAATTAAAAACGGAGCAATGATAGAGCGTAGTGAATAAATTAACGTAAAAAAAATAACTAAAAAAAAGACAAAAACTGCTTCTGGCTTTTTAATTAGTAAGGCGCGCGATAATTTCATGAGGACTCAAAAGAGCTCCAGTTTCATCATCAAAAATAGCTGTTTTTTCTAAATCAAAAGAGTCAATAACAATGAATTTTCCGTGATCAAAAAAATCAACACCTTCATCATAACCAAATTGCACAGGGTAATGGCCAAGTCTCATTTTAAAACCTAAAAAAAGACCAATTAAAAAGTCATTCATTCTCTGCAAAGTATCACATAAATCGCTTAGATCATCTTTAGATAGCCACCCAAAGGCTGAGATATATTCTTTTGTCACCATTTGAGAACCAACATAAAATTCAGGTATACATAACGGTAAAGATAATCCTTTAACTATACCAAATTTATCAGATAATTCATCGCTTAAAATATGGCGAACCACCACATAAAATTGTAAAGGGTCTGCGTTTAGAACTAGCTGTTCTTTCATATTAAGTGTACGTATAAAATGATGATCAATACCGATGCATGTTAGTTTTTGATACAAAAACTCATTAAAACGGTTTTGCATAGCCCCCCAGCCAAGGGCATTATCAGGATCCGTAAAATGCACAATAACATGCCTTGGGTCCGAACTTTCATAAAAAATACGCGTATCATTTCTAGAAATGATATTTTTTTTAAACTTTAAACCTTTGTTTGTTCGAATGATTTGAGGGTCGAGCATTTGAAAAATTTAAATCGCCTCTAAATTCATTGTAACAGAAATACGACTGTGGCATGTTAAGATAATCTAAGTTTATAAAAAATCATTTTTTTTTGAAACGTTGCTGTATTGATAAATTTTAATTTTATAAAATATGTTGTATAAAAAATATTATTGTGTGTCAGATATACCGTGGACAGATGACACATTACACATAATCCCAAAATTTTTAGATGGAAATCTAAATCTCTCTTCGATTCGTTTTAGTCATAATCCTATTATATGTGCGTCTCACCACCATATATTAGATACCATTGTGATTGGAAATTTTTTAAAAAAACAAGCATATAATCCTATTCTTTTTATGCCATTTTTTCCCTTATTACAATCATCATTTTATTTAAGGGTTATTTATGATCTAGATCAGCTGTATAAGACAATTTATACAATTGATTCCAGGTCCTCTTTTGTAAATGACATATCATTCGCGTCATTGGTGGCTCCTATCATCAAAAACAATAACAATTTAGATGATACTGTAATTATTGCTCCAGATGCTGGAGCTGTTAAATCTGCTCAAATCTTATCGAAAATATTAAACGTACCACTGGCAGTGTGCATAAAAGATCGCATATTACAAAGATGTGATTTAATTGGCCACGTTCACGCGTGTCATTGCGTGATTGTAGATGATGTCGTGCTCAGCGGTACCACCTTGCGCTTATGTTTCGATACGTTAAAATCCCACGGTGCAAAGGATATATCGATTGCGATTCCTCATTTACCTTATACCTATGATTGGTTTAAGGATTTTAAAATGATTATCACAACCAATTCTTGCCAAAAACTTCCTTTTTCTGATACGTGTGTTTTTATAGATTTGAAAGAAATCTTAAACCAATGTTTAATGTCATAGACAGCTGTGAGATTGCTTTTTTTATACAAATCTTAATAAGATTTCCAAAAAATTATGACCCATGAAAATAATCAAAGATGATTTGGGCTAATTCTTGGTGAATGCCTGGGATTTTAAGTAAATCGTCTTTGGAGGCTTTGGCAATGTCTTTAACTGATCCAAAGTATTGAAGTAATTGTTTTTTACGTTTTGGTCCAATTCCTGAAATATCATCCAATTTTGAATAAATGAGACCTTTTGCCCTTGCTGACCTATGTGTCGTTATGGCAAACCGATGGGCCTCATCCCTGATTTTTTGTAAAAAATGAAATAGGGGATGGTTTTTTGGAAATGTCATGGGCGGGGCGTGTTCTTGAATAAATATTTCTTCTGAGGCATGCCTATTGGGTCCCTTGGATATACCAATCACCGGTACGTCAATGCTTAAGGGGCGAATCACTCCTAATACAGCACTGACTTGTCCTTTTCCCCCATCAATCAGCAGCAAATCTGGCTGTGGAAGGTCTTGTTTTTGAAACCTGCGCTCTATCACGTGGCGCATCATGGCAAAATCATCACGTGTTTCATCCAAATGAATAGAAAACCGCCGATAAGTTTTTTTGTCAAAGCCTTGGCGTGTACATGCAATCATCACCCCGTATGGAAAGGTGCCACTTAAATGGCTATTGTCATAGACCTCAATACGCTCAATTTTTTTAAGACAAAAAGTCGTTTCTAAATCTTGGAATAATCCATCCAAAGCCGTCTCTCTCTTCATCATCTCTTTTGCGTTATGTATAGCATTATCAATCAAGTCATACTTGGTGCCCTTTTGGGGCCATTGAATCACCATTTTTTTTTTATGGAGATGAAAAAGAGAATCTTGAACAACGCTGGCGTCCTCTAACGAATGGCTGAGTAAAATGAGCTCTGGACACGGGCGTTCTTGGTAAAATTGCATGATAAAATCCGATAATTGTTCTTGGACGTCTAATCCTTCCCAATCACGAAATAAATACGGCATATTACCCAAATGGCGACCATTTCTGTAAAACAATACCTGAATAGCATGGTAGGGACCACTACTATATAAACCGATCACATCAATGTCTTGTCGAATATCAGTGTTAATGGTTTGTTTGGTTTGGATATAATTGATGGATTTAATTTGATCACGGTAATGAGCGGCCTTTTCAAAATCCCAGACTTCAGATGCTGCATTCATTTTTTCCTGCAACGTTTTTTGAATTAAAACATCGTCACCTTTCAGTAATTGAATCGCAATTTTCACGTCTGTATCGTAATGGTCTTTTGAAATTTTTCCAACACACGGAGCCGTGCAGCGTTTGATATGGTATTGCAAACATGGGCGTTTGCGATTTGCAAAGAAAGAATTGGAACAGGTGCGTATTTTACATACCTTTTGAAGATTAATGATTGTTTCATCAACGGCCTCAACATTAGAAAATGGACCAAAATAATCACCAGGATGATGTTTGGTGCCACGATGTTTCATGAGTCTTGGGAATTCATCCTTTGTAATCACAATATAGGGAAAGGATTTATCATCTTTTAATAAAATATTATAAGTTGGCCGCAGTGTCTTAATCATATTGCTTTCAAGAAGCAAAGCCTCCACCTCTGATTTTGTCACGATAAATTGCATAGAGGCAGTTTGGGCAACCATACGACGAAGCCGATTGGGGAGATGATCAATTTTTGTATAACTGGTCACTCTTTTTTTTAAATCTTTGGCTTTGCCGATATAGAGAATATCTTTTGAATGCGACAACATACGGTAAACGCCAATGGTACCATGGTCTAATGTCCTTAGAGCTTCTTGAATAACCAATACACCGCTATCAATCATCGTGGTATGATTTTTTTAATGATATTGATATGGGTTAAGAAATAAACTAAAATTGATATGGGGATTTTGATCATGATATGAGAGTCAGAAAGATAAATAATGACCCAACACATACATACACAAGCCAGTAATGTCCACAAAATGTCCCATAAAACATAGGATGTAAACATAAACCATTGACGTTTTTTTAAGATGATAAAGGTAAAAATAACCTGACACCACGCAGCCAATGTTGTGGCTGCACATAAAGCCACATGTCCAAATTTTTCAATAAACAAGAAATTGCACATAATATGAATGCCAATACAAATGACAGATAATCCCATGGGGGTTTTAGTGTCTTTCCTTGAAAAAAAACAATTATTAAAAACCTTTAAAATAATATACGCCGGAAGTCCTACTCCTAAAACTGCCAATGCATTTGCTGTATGAGTGACTGCGTCGTTTGTAAAACGACCATGACCATATACCAGTTCAATAATGTCATGGCTTAACAAAACAAGCCCTATAGCTGATGGAAGGCTGAGTCGAAGTGTAAAACATAAACTGTTGGTTTGGATACGTTCAATAGATCTTCGATCGGAAGAGCTAACGGCCTTTGATAAAAAAGGTAAGATAACAGTTGCAATGGCAATACCAAAAATTGATAAAGGCAATTGGTTCAAACGATCAGCATAATAGATATAAGACAGTGACCCAACGGATAAAAATGATGCAAAGGTTAAATCAATTAACATATTGATTTGTGATATTCCTGCGCTGATCATGCCCGGCCCCATGCGTTTTAAAATATTTTTAAGAGGTGGCGTAATGGATAATTTTTGCCATTTTAATGCATATCCTTGACGGTTAGATAGCACCATTAAAAATGCCCATTGACCTATGCCGGCTAAAATGACGGAGACGGATAAGGTATAAGGATCAGGAGAGATCAATAAAGCACCAATCATAAAAATATTTAAAATAATGGGCGCAGCGGCGGCTGCTGCAAACCGATTTAGCGAATTTAAAACCCCGGATAAAATAGCACTCAAAGAAATCAACAAGATATAAGGAAAGGTTATTTTTGTTAAGGACGAGGCTAGTTTTTTAAGTTCATCTGAGGCTCCTGGGGCAATGATACTCATAAAAAATGGCGTCAATAGCTCAACCAACATCACAAGTATACATAACACCACACCCATCATAATTTTCACATCACAAAATAATTTTTTGGCTTGGGATGGGTCTTTAAGTAAACTTGTAAATTCCGGGACAAAGGCGGCATGGAATGCTCCTTCTGCAAAAAATCTCCTAAAGAAATTAGGAAACTTAAAGGCGATTAAAAATGCATCACTGACAAGGGTGGCGCCCAAATAATGGGACATTAACACCTCTCTTAAAAGACCAAGTAAGCGACTGATGAGTGTAAAAAAACTGACACTTGTGATAAATTTAAAAATCGGATCTGTACTTTTAACGTTATCCTTAACATATTGTAACGAATTTTTTCTTGACTCGCTTATCATCCGATCCCTCACTTTTTAAAAGATCCCAATCCATCTTTCATAAATAAGACGAAACAAACCAAGCGGATCATCTTGATAATCGTGTTGAATAATTCTCAGTTCTCTAGTAAAAACATAATAAAAGAATGTGACATATTCATACTTTATATCAAATTAGATAAAGACTCTTGCATTTGCTTCATTATTTTTAATGTATCCAATAAAAATTTTCGCGTTTGAAATAATTCTTGATAGCGCATCATTTCTTGTTCATAATCAGTTTTAAATTGCTTGGACAAATCATTAGATAAGTTGTCGTAGGCTTGTTTGGTGGCTACTTGATCCTCTTTGGCATTATTGATTGTACTAAAGACGTGAGACAGCCAGATATTCATATAATCAAGCAAAGTACTTTTTCGTCCATCATGGAGTAATGACTTTGGAAAGTCATAATATTTATGGTTTAAAACATCGATCATTTCATGAATAGGGCGTGTATCCCTTTCATGGCATATATATTCAAAAGAATGGCCAACATAGGTTGTGTCAATCTCAATGGTCATGGCGGAGTTAAAATTTTTTAAAATACGAGAAGGAAGTATAGATTCTTCACCATCTCTCACACGATTGGCTATGTTAATTGAATTAAAATATGTTCCAAGGTAGTGGCTATAGTTATCCAACTCTTGTAAAAAACCAGAAAGCATTATATCTTTCAAATCTGATAATCCTTTGAGTGCTCCACTATTAATATCTGAGGTGATATCAATGTTACCAAGGTACATTTTTCCATCGGATGGATTCAAAGAGATGGGATAGCTGATTTTTTTATCCACCAAGGGGATCCCACTTTTTGTAAAAACGCTGATCATACCATCATCCTGATACCTGACATCAATATCCATATAACTAGATAATTCATGAATGAGTTTACTCATCATGCCAGTTTTTGACAATTCTTCGATATCATCGCACTGACAATGGCAATCTCCAAAGGAACGGTTCATATCCGCAATTTTGTCCAAAAGATCTTGGATGTTGGGAATCATGTTTTGGTTGTCGTCATTAATGCTGTCTTTGAGATTATTTAGGTAGGTTGCAATACGATTAAGTTGATGAATGTGTTTCTCGAGAGTCAAACGTACCAATTCTTTATTTTCATAATTAGGATTTGTTTCTACATTTCCAAGGGCATTAATAACATCCGTTAATGTATGAACAAGGGTGTTTTGTGGTATTTTTTGACCTAATTCATTTTCCAATCCTTTTAAATAATCACATAACATGTCTTGGTAGCGTACCTTTCCATGCTGATTCCCTAAATTATTAAAATTTGGATCATTTTGACCTAAACTTTTGACGGTTAATGATAAATTATATGCTTGACCTATAACCGTTTGTGCCCCCATATAAACCGTATTTTTGGGTCTGGAACTGTCTTCTTTCATGGCCATGTTTGTGGAAATAATTCCCATAGCCTTTTCAATAGTTAATAAAGAGTTTTTAAGAATCACATGCGATTGAAAACCATGAATCATGAAGACACCAAACCTTTTTTAGAATAAGATTGGAATGAATGAGAGCCCGGATTCCAAATATATTGATTATTATAATGATGGGTAGCATTATCCAATGCAATATAATAATCATCCATCAAACCATAGGTCTCATGCATAGCAGAATAAATATTTTTCAGATCATCTTTTGATGAATTGGCGTGTGCTTCTTGGCAATAAGACAAAATACTGTGAATAGCATTAAAATGCTCTTGCAATAAACCTTCTCGACGGTCATGAGATGTCATAATCGTATTAACGTCACGCTTTTGTATATTAACAATTTCATTTTTTAAAAACGTATCCAATTGTTCTTTAATATTCCAATAATTGGTTTTGAGTGTCTCAAACATGGGAAGGTTGCTCCATTTTGTCCATGGATTTTAAAAATGATTCTTGCATATTTAAAACGGGATGGATGACATCTGCAATTGCTTCGATCATAAATGAGTGCATCATCTTTCCCATGTGGCCAGTGGCAAATAATGATGAATCCTCTTTTAATATTTGTTTAAATAAGTTTTGGCATAAGTTTTTTTCTAAATTTTTAGCCGATGCCTGCATTGAGTGGCTTTTTGTGACTGAATCTATTGTCATCAAACGAGAGATCATTATCCAAACGTATTAATTGTATTTGATTATTTTATGCAATAAATATGCCACCTCCTCATAAAGACAAGCTTATTCAGTCAAACCATAGGCATTTATAGGGGGATTTCTTACCCCCCTCTTCATATCATTACAAAATAAATTGAGATAAATCTTGTTTTTTAACAATGGGTTCAATAATATCAATGACCATTTCTTTTGTGATCGTAATGACTTTATCAGTTAAATCCGGAGCATCAAAGCTGATGTCTTCTAATAATTTTTCAATGATTGTATGTAGTCTACGGGCGCCAATATTTTCAATAGTTGTGTTAGCAACCGTTGCAAGACGCGCGATATCATTGATGGCTTTGATGTCAAATGATAATGTTATTCCTTCCGTTTTCAGTAAGGCAATGGCTTGTGTTAACAAATTATGCTCAGGCTCCATTAATATTTTTACAAAATCGCTTTGAGACAGCGGTTGTAACTCAACGCGAATAGGCAGTCTTCCTTGTAATTCTGGTAGTAAATCTGATGGCTTTGACACATGAAAGGCACCGGATGCAATAAATAAAATATGATCGGTTTTTACAAAACCATATTTTGTTTGAACGCTGGTTCCTTCAATTAATGGCAATAAATCCCTTTGCACACCTTCACGGCTGATATCTCCGCCTTTATGTTGTTGGCGGGTACAAATTTTATCAATCTCATCAATAAAAACAATACCATGATTTTGAACCAAATCAATGGCATTTTTATGAACAGCGTCCATATCCAATAATTCATCCATTTGATCTTGAAGTAATAATTTTTTAGCATCCGCAATGGTTGTTTTAATTGTTTTTTTCTTGGTCCTAAAGGTTTTTTGAAACAAATCGGATAAATTCACCATTCCCATTTGAGCCCCAGGCATGCCAGGAATATCAATACTTGGAGGTTGAGAGCCTGCGTCATTAATGTCGATCTCAATCTCTTTGGAATCAAGTTCTTGATGATCTAATTTTTTTTTAAATTTTTCACGCGTCTCGGGTAAAGCCGATTCTCCAACTAATATATCCACAATTTTGTTTGTCACATTGTTTACGGCAACCTCTTCAATTTTTTTTTTACTGACGTCTTTTTCAATACGAATAGCAACCTCAAGTAAATCTCGAATTATTTGTTCCACGTCGCGGCCAACATATCCAATTTCCGTAAATTTTGTGGCTTCAACCTTTAAAAATGGAGCATTCACAAGTTTGGACAGGCGTCTGGCGATTTCCGTCTTTCCAACACCGGTTGGGCCAATCATCAAAATATTTCGAGGAATAATATCAGATCTCAGTGGCTCATCAATTTGAAGGCGTCTCCAACGATTACGAACGGCAATCGCAACCGCTTTCTTGGCTTGTTCTTGACCGACGATATACCTGGATAATTCTTGAACAATACGATGTGGTGTATAGGAATTCATCATGTTACATTAAATGATTAATCATATTTTATCTTAATGGCCTTGGTAAATACGAATCAAGTTTTGAATCATATCCATGGCTTCGTGACGTGGTCTTTTGAAACAATTCCTGGCAATGATAGATCCATGCCCTCCTCCATGCACAATAGCGGCGGCCTCTTCATAAATTTGAGAGAGATTTTGTTGTTCCCCTCCTGAAAATATGACTAAGCGTCTGCTAGCAAAACATGCACTAACTACATGTTGAATACGCTCTGTTAATGTATTCATGGGAACATGTTGGGGATAGATATCCTGAGCTTCTTTTGAATATAAAATTTTGGATGGTATCTTGGTTTTGACAATGTGAGCTCCCATCAAGCATGCCATATGAGCTCCATAAGCTACAACATCTAAAGCGGTTTGATGATCAGATGTCATATGTTCACCACGTGGGTAGGACCATACGATAACAAATAAACCTGCTTTTTTTGCCTCATCAATCAAAAGACTGAGTTTTTCAAACATCTGGGTATCATGAGAGGACCCGGGATAAATCGTATAACCAACCCCAATACATCCCAAACGAAGGGCATCATCAATATGAGCAATTTGAACTTGATTATAATTTTTGTATAAAGAATGGCTGTGATTGACCTTTAAAATAAAAGGAATGGTCCCAGCAAATTCATGGGCTCCGGCTTCTAATAATCCTAAAGGCGCTGCAATAGCGGAAAAACCTGCGTCAAGGGCAAATTGAAAATGGAAAAATGGATCGTACGCGTCAGGGTTCATTGAAAAACTACGTCCTGGACCATGTTCAAATCCTTGATCAGGAGGATAAATCAATAATTTTCCAGTATTTTTTAAAGCCCCGTGAGACAGTAACTGCTTTAAATGCCCTCTGACTCCAGCATTATCTGTGTTGTAATGACGAAGGATTTCATCCATTTTTTGCTCATCCAGTTGTCTTATTTTTATATAAATTAATTATAACATAAAGGATTTTGACTAACCTAATGGGCTCTTTTCAAAACAGAAGCATCGCGTTGTTGGAAGAAAAGAGGGTACGAATAAAAACACTTTCATACCATGACTGTTCTTCTCAATGGAAAACTAGATCTTCTTTAATCCACACGTTTATCTTACCAATACGTCAAAAAATTGTTGAACCATGGATGGTTTGTTTTGTGACGGAAAATCAATGATCGAATTGGTGTGTCTCACAATTCCTTGGTATCCATCCAAATGCAGTGTTCCTCCATCAATACTGTGTTTAATATGGGATGCAAGGCTTAGGGATTCTTTTTGTTTGTCCTTGGGGGCAAAAGCTGATGCTTTGATACGGACGCGCCCCTTTGGAAGACCCGGTAATTTCCGATTATGGGTTAAGATTTCTTCAATTTCAAGGAGGACAATCACATCATCCTTTTGAGGGGGATAACTTAAATACACGTCATGATCCATGTCCTTTTGGACAAAGGCATCTTTTAATTCTTGACGTAAACTTTTTAAAATACCGTAATCAATACTCATAGGTTATGCTCCATTATAATCAGTCATGGTCAACTCATGATGTCCAAGGCTTGGGTGTATAAAATGCCCTTTTTAACTTCCTGCCAAGGGCGACTAATGACTAATGTTTGATCCCCTACGTCCAATTTTTTAATTGAGTATTGCTCCTGATATTTAAGGGGATTTTTTTTAATAAAAATGTCGTAAATGCTTTTGGCAAAACGATGTTTGGATGGATCCACATCGTCAAATGATGTGGATCCTTTGGGTTGAATGTGCCCCCAAATAATATTTTTTTTCTCAAGGTGGACATTTATTTCGCCGTCATGAAGGTCGGTCTGTTGAACGTATGGAATCATAGGACAATTAAAATGCATTACATGAGCCTCATGACTTTATACGGAGATAGCAAAGATGACAAAGTTGGGTGATGTTCAATGGAAAATGTATCAGGTTTGTCGTACAATTCCATGGATGCAATGAGCACCGCACGCTTTAATGCGTCATCAATGTCACTTGGGTAATCCCCATAGCCCGCCTTGTATGTTAATTGAATGCGTGGAGCTTTTGAATAAACCTCAACCATGGGTGTTTCTCCTTGAATAAAGCGGAAACGTCGACAATTTTGTTGATCAAATTCATGGAAAATCTCCACAATTTTTTCAATTGCAACAATGGGTGGATAAGACAAAGGAATACTTTGAACTTGATCATTCCGACATTCCCATGTGCATTCATAAATTTTACTGAGAAGAGATCTGTTGATATAAGATTCAACCGTTGCGGTTGCCGCTCCAATTGTGCCTTCAATGACTGCGTCATCAAATGAATGATCGATGCGAAGGGAATGCTTTACCTCGTGAACATTTAAAACGGGAATGCCTGGTTTTTTGACGAGTTTAATCATCCTTGCTCTCCGGATACAGTCATGGCTTTAATCGCACGTCCTTGAATGACATCACCACCAACTCGCTTTGTAACGTAAAATTCCACAAAGGGTTTGGATGAAAATGGATCCCTCAGCATCGGCATCGTGGCTTTTTCAACAATTGTGTAAGCTTCCTTAAAGTTTCCAAATAACACACAGGGTTCTTTGTTGTCATTCACCATATCTGGCATGATGTCCAACACCACCACAGGGTAGCCAAGCAAACTTGAAGGCGCACCCAATGCCAAAGACGGTTGAAATAAATAATGACCACTGGACGGATCTTTTAATCGGCGTATGGCTCCAAGGGCACTTCTGGATATAACCCAAGAACACCCATGTAAAAAAGAACTGTCCATATCCGATGTCATGGTGATTAATGTATCTGGATCCATGACTTTGGATGTATACACATCAACGCCTTTATCAACACAGGACAAAATACCTTTTGGTTGATGGAGACCGTCTCCTTTTAAAAAAGCTGTATTTTCTAAAATCCCCATGTGATGGGCAATTTTTTCCAATAACCATTGTTCAATGTCGATATCACTATCATCCAAAAGCTGTTGAGACACTTTTGGTTTGGCATACATGTTGTGCAAAGAAATCGTTTTCTTTTGAAAAGATGACAGGCTTGTCTCAAGGCGTGGATCTGTTTCATTAACCCATCCAACCTGGGCGGTCTGGTCGTCCAAAACAATATCCAAATGATCACTGCGTACCGATGTCACATGGCATAAGTGACGGAAAGACGAGATTTTTTTTATTTCCTCGTTCAAACGATATTGAACTTCGCTGGGAACCAAAAATTCTCTCTCACGGGATGAGGTTAAAGCTTTTGTCTCCAAATCTTTCCCTTGGATAAAATGCGTAAAACCCATGTCATGACGTGTCTTAGTTGACAACATAGGACGGTCCAATGTCTTCAATTCCAAGTGATGCAAGGCTTTTTCAATATAATCCAATTGTGTGGCCAATGTTTTTTGTTCAATGTCTGTTGTATTCATAGGGGTATCCTTTCAATAAAAAGTTAATAAATTGTTAATTTTTGAATAATTTTTTCCAAACGTTCTAAAATATTTGGAAATTTGGGTGTTTTATCCTTTACAGTTAAAATTTTAGCCTCGGGATTCGCACCAAATGTCACCAAAGAAATTTCAACCAGCTCCGCTTCGTGAATGGTACGTTCTTTTGTTTTTTGGTCAATACTGCATTGCTTCATGACATATCCAATAGACAGGTCTTCGATGAGTCCGTGCGTTAAGAGAGTGTAAACTTCTCTTGCTTTGGGTAAATCTAAAATAAGTTGCCCCTCCACACGTAAACCATACCCATCAACGGAAATATGATTCCACTTGCCAATCATTTGCAGCGGATCGTGTTGAAATAACATTTTGGGTGTTTTTTTGTGCAAGCTTTTGTCAAAAGCTTTGGCAGATATACGGTCTTTGTGATAATCCAAAACGTCAAAAACACTGGCATAGCCCGTGAATGTTCCGTTATCGTCAAGACCTTTTATATGAAAAGGTGTTAAAGAAAAATGCATCAAATGAGTTGTGTCAATCTGATGTTTTTAACAATGACATGGGGGCGGGTGGTGATGCAAGAAAAAAAAACTTCCTGGGCTTTGTTAATTATTTATTAACTTTTGATATGGTATCGAGTAATAAATTTTATAAAGAAAAATTTTAATACTTTCGAACCTGGATGAAATAAGCGCCATTACCACCTTCTTGGGGTGTGGCAACAGAAAAGGCAACGACGAATTCGGGATGATCGTGAAACCATTCGATTGCCCATTCTTGTAGTTTTCCTTTTCCTTCTCCAAAACGCGACTGTCCTTTGCCTGTAATAATGATTGCAAAACGAACATTGTCTATTTGACACCGTTTAAAAAACGACAACAAGCAAAAATCAGCCTCTTTGACTGTGCATCCATGCAAATCAATACGTCTTAAAAAATTCTTTCCTTTAAAATAATGAGAGGTAACCTCTTGTGTTTTTAATTGATGAAGAGAACGTTTTTGTAAATAATGCTCGTGATCCTCTTCAATAACTTGATAAATATCAACGTGAATCGATGTAGGCTTTTTGGGTTCAACATACTTTTTTTGAGGATCTTTTAGTTTTTCAACCCCTTTTAAAAAATTCTGCCAATCATCGTGACTCAAAGGGACCCGCTTTTATTAAAAATGGACAACCGCACACGATTAAAACACAACTGTAAAAAAGAGATGACCAACTTGATCCTATCATTAATACAATAGCCATGGCAAACCCTATCCATCCTAACCATTTTTTGTTTTGAATAATTTTAACATAACTTAAGGAAGACAACGTGTAAATGATGAGAAATACCACAGATGATATGTCTAAAATTAGAGTCATTTGCTGAGACAATTGATCTGAATGGGTTAAAAAAATCAATGGATAAATACCAATTGAACTTAGAATGATACTAGATATAGGGGTTCCTTTTTTTGAGTCGATCATAAAAATCTTATGGAAAAACCCACTTTGAGCAGCACCATATCCAATATCGGCAGTGATTAAAATCCATGTATGTAAGGATCCAAAACAAATACTGCTTCCTAAAATAGCCATCACATAAGGATTTTTAAAAATATAATCACATGCAATGGAATAAGGAACCGGTGAATACATTAAATCATTTGAAGGTATTAAAAAATGAAAAGACAGGCTATTTAAAATATAAATACCCCCCACAATCACAGTGCCCCAAATGATTGCTTTTGGAATCGTTTGTTTTGGATTTTTAACAAAATCACCAGGAACCGTTCCAACCTCTAATCCAACAAATCCCCAAAATGTCAAAAATGCCCCTCTTAATATGCCATTGATTGGGTTAGGTGGAGTGGATACTGATGGTATCATATTTAATGACATCATCATAAAGGTTGGTACGATAATTAAGGGTAAGATTTTCAAAATTACAAAAATAACGTTAATAAGGCTGGATATTTTGATTCCAAATAAATTCATTATAATAAAAACAGTGACCACACAACATTCATAAAAAATGGGATTGATTTTGGGTAAAAAAGGTTGAAGATAAGCAACCCCTCCCACAATCAATGATAGTGTTGCAACCCAAGATACAACCCAATAAGACCAAGCTGTTAAAAATCCTATTTTTTTTCCAAAGGCATGGCTGATATACACGAATGGCCCACCTGCTTGTGGATAGACCTCACATAATTTTGAAAAAATTAATGCCAAAATAATGGCGGCTCCAAAGCTCAAAATCCATCCCCATTGACCAATTCCTCCTAAATAAGACATTGGGCTTGGGCGCGTCATAATACCCGATCCAATTTGACTAGTGACAACCAGGGAAAGTAAACTCCAAAATCCTATTTTGTCTTTCATTGAGATTTAAAGTTTTGGATTTTTCGCCATTCTATCTATTTTATCTAAAACCTCATCATCTTCTAACCAAATTTTATGTATTAATAAATAATTTTTTTGAAAATTGGCGCAGATAGGATCAACGGTATCCGAAAAATTTTGAAGACCATTAAATAAAATTCCTAAAAAATGAAATCCTTTGTTATCACAGAATTCAGAAATGTCATCCAGTGATTCCATTCGATCATCAATCATGACAATCGTCTTTGTATTTTTTGTTAAAACAAATTCTTTGTAACGTGTAATCGCCTCGGATTTTTTATAAGGACCGGTCATCAAAATGCCTTGATAGAGACTAGGAATGTCTGTAATATTAGGAGACGGGGAAAAAGTAATTCCTAATCCTTCCAATTCTTTATAACGCCAATGTTCTAATGATGAAATACGACCGAATGGTCCGCTATCCATTTTTGTTAAACCGTAAATAGGGCATATTTTTTCAATATCTTTAATGATCTTGGGCCAGTTTTGATCCAACAAGATAACACGGCGCTGTTCGCGCCAGGCACTGATAATATCAATATAATCAACATGGGCTGTGTCTTTTAATGTTTTGAGCCAATCAATTAATTGGCTATAAGGAGGGGCTCGAAAAGTCTTAGACTTGGGGGTGATCAATGTATCATCCACATCACAAAAAACAACTGAATGTTCTTTTAAATTTGATACCGCATTCAATACCTCCATCGCCGTCGATGCGTGAATGATCACAATGAATAGTCCTTTATTTTTTTATCGTAACGTTTCCAAGTGAATTCTTGTTTTAATTTAGATAAACGGTCTACAAATAAAATGCCATTGAGATGGTCCATTTCATGTTGTATACACACTGCAAGTAAACCTGAAACCTCAATTTTTTTACTTTCTCCATTAGGCGCCATGTAAGATACAGATACTGTCTCAGATCTTTTGACATTTTCTCTTTCACCTGGGATTGATAAACACCCCTCTTCATAGGTGATGGAGTGATTGGACATAGAATCTATGGATGGATTAATCATTTTTAAAGGGTAGAGATCATTATAAGGGCAATCTGGTCCAATATCAATAACAATCACTCTTTTTAAAATTCCAACTTGATTCGCGGCAAGACCAATGCCTTCAGTTTTATACATTAACGCCAACATCTCATCAAGGGTTGACTTTATGTCATCTGTGATTTTATCAACAGGTTGAGCTTTTTGACGCAGTAGTGGATGGGGAGCTGTTAAGATTTTAAGCATGATTGAATGAAATCCTTTTGTAAATCACGATCTTGAATATAAATACCAGTGTAGTGAGTTGTTTGCATATCACTTTGGTTTTTTTTAATACCTCTGGCCTTGAGACAAAAATGTGTCGCCTCAATCATAACCGCCGCCCCTTGAGGATTTAAATAATGTTGTAATGTTTGGGCAATATCTGTTGTCATACGTTCTTGTAATTGCAACCGGCGTGCAAACATATCAACAATTCTTGGAATTTTGCTCAAGCCCACGACACGGCCATTTGGAATATAGGATACATGAGCAATCCCCACAATCGGTGCTAAATGATGTTCACAGTGTGATATAAAA
>JBIKYJ010000083.1:0-4035 GCA_044355315.1 Alphaproteobacteria bacterium
TCATACGCCAACTCCTAGGGAAATTAAGGAAGCCTATCATACAATTGAAAAATGTATGTGGAACCAAGGAGAATTGATGGAGTATGAACGATTTAAGATTGCGGCACTGGATAATATCGATGCCCTTGAAACGGCCAAAAAAGAGGGAATGCAGAAAGGAATGCAGAAAGGTTTAAAAGAGGGGATAGAGAAAGGTTTAAAAGAGGGGATAGAGAAAGGCGCTTACGAAGCTAAAGTTCAGATGATCAAAGAATTACATGGTGATGGAATTCCTTTATCCTCTATTATCAAAGCAACTAATCTTAAAAAAGAAGAGATCGAAAGAATCTTACACACATTTTCTTATTAACTCATGGCCAACATTTGGGTCAATGCGTCGGCGGGCACAGGTAAAACCTATTTTTTAATTCAAACGATACTTGATTTATTAAAAAATGGCACAACCCCGGATCGGATTTTATGTTTAACATTTACCAACGCCGCCGCCCAAGAAATGCAAGAACGGCTGTTGACCCATCCTGATCCCATCATTGATGATATTTTAAAAAAACCCTTTGTAAAAATACAAACTATTCATGGATTTTGCCAATCAGTATTATCCAAAGTTTATGGATATGAGTTATTGTGTGACGATGAATTGGATGACATGATCATGGGATGTTTGAAACGGTGTCACTTACCGTTTAACGATGTTTTTCACTTATCAACATTTTTATCCAATTCAAAAATTCAATCCCTTATTAAAAAATGTATCCATTTTAATCTAAATCCTCATTTTTTTACCCATAAAAACATTGATCATTCTTTAGCATCGCTTACGGATAAAGTCTTTACAAAGGATGGACGCATTCGAAAAAAAATCACTACCCATGACCCGTCTGCGGTTATTGATTATTATTATCAAAAAGTAGAAAATGATCTATTTGACATCAATGATTCTTTTTCAAAAATACTTGTCGAAGTTCAAAAAGAGTATAAAAAACAAAAGCAAGGCCGATGTTTGGTCGATTACGCAGACGTTTTAATAGAAATGGTAAAACTATTAAAAAATCCAACAATCCTCCATCAATTGGGATCACAAATAGACCATATTATTGTAGATGAATCCCAAGATACCAGCCCTACCCAATGGGATATCATTTTAAATTTATGCAGCGACATTATTTTGCCATTTTCCCATAAAAGCATATGCATTGTAGGAGATAAAAAACAATCTATTTACAGTTTCCAAGGTGCTGACCGTCATTATTTTGAAAAAATAGAAAAACAGATCCCACGCATGTGTGATGATACGCCATTAACTATTAAAGAACTACATACATCATTTAGAAGTACGAAAGATATTCTATCAACGGTTGATACAATTTTTAAAACCAATCATCATGCTAAACGGGATGACCTAGGATCCTTTTCCTATATAGTTGATGATGATGTCGTCATATGCGCAGCAATGTTGGTTAAAAAACTATATGCTAATGGACACAGAGATATACTGATTTTATGCCGAAACAGGACACCTTTTATGGATCCATTGGATCAAATTCTTCGTGATCAACTGATTCCGGTGTCTAGTTCAGACCGCATTTGTTTAAAAGAACATTTATTTGTCCAAGACGTGTTAAGTTTTTTTAAGTTCATGACAAATCCACAGGATGATTATAATACGCTGTGCTTGTTAAAGAGTCCTTTTTTTAACCTCAGCAATCAGGATTTAGAAAATTTGTCATTAAAGCGCCTTAAAAACAATGGAGCTTTGTGTGACGTCTTACCACCCAATCTTAAAAACAACTTGGACGGCATGTTGTTAAGTGCTCAAAACAAAAACATTGTTGATATTTTTTTAAAAATTATTGATGATACCAACTATCCTATTGTTGGTATTGAACATGTATTGGATGCAATGATGACAATGATGATTGATTTTCAAAAGGATTATCCCTCTCATATTAAACTGTTTATAGACCATATTATGAGCGATAAGAAAATTTACGATTTATTATGTTTATCGTCGCCGGTACGGCTCATGACGATTCATGGGTCCAAAGGCTTAGAAGCTACAACAGTGATTATTTTGGATGACGGTATGCCCCCTTCCCTGTCAAAAGAAGATGTCTTAAAGCTTGATTTTGATTGTATTTTAAAACCTAATGCGATGATGGATATTCCAAAAACTCTTCACTTAAAGGAGAATTTTTTAGGTAACGCTTATGATGAACATAGATGTCTATTATATGTAGCCATGACGCGTGCACGCGATCATCTGTATGTAATTGCACCCAAAGAATGTAAAGAACAAAGTTTTGGATGGCATTGGAAGAAGTTAAAGGAATCTGTATCTTTTCCAAGCATTAAATTGGGTGAAACAGATAAAATCCAAAACATAGCCATTCCCCCCTTATGGGTACAAAAACAAACACCACTGTCATTAGCATCATCACATTACTCCTTGGAACAAAAAATTGGTCTTTTAGTTCATGAATTTTTGGAAAAATATGATTTTTTAGACGAAGGCACCTGGACCAAGATGATCCCTCTCCCCTACCCCAAAAATTTGATGACAAATCCCTTATGGCAATCATTTTTCAAAGAAGGACGCTCTGAGGTGAGCATAGCTTTTCAAGGGAATCAGTATCGATTGGATCGATTATCCATCTGTCATGCAAAAAAAATAATACAAATTATTGAATTTAAAACCTTTTATATTGACTCTTTTCATCATGTTTCACAAGTTAAAAAATACGTGTCTATTTTAAAAAATTTATACCCAAGTTATGACGTACACCCTTATTTAGTATCCATTACTGAACAACGCATTCATCCTCTTTAAAGTTCACAAGAATGTTGTTTAATATGAGGACAATCAAGTTTGAAAAGAAATTTATTCTTCATGCGTAGGCAGCCCTGATTGGAACTCACACAGTAGCATTGTGCAGATTAAAAATATGTTAGTATGTCTGTATATAGCTCATTAATTTTCTGTTGTATGATTTACTTAGATAATAATGCAACAACTCCTTGCGATCCTCGAGTTGTTGATAAAATGTTACCATTTTTTTACGAGAAATTCGGAAACCCTCACTCAAGAAATCATCAATTTGGATGGGATGCAGAAAATTCTATAGAAGAAGCCAGATTTAAGGTTGCGAGTCTCATCGGCGCTCAACCCAAAGAAATTATTTTTACAAGTGGTGCAACCGAATCAAATAATTTAGCCTTAAAGGGAATATGGGAATTTTTCCAAGGAAAAAAAAATCATATTATTACTTCAACAATTGAGCATAAATGCATTTTAGATACCACAAAATACCTTTGTCATAAAGGTGCCAAAATCACCTATATTCCAGTTGATCAAGAAGGTTTTTTTGACTTGGATTATTTAGAAAAAGCCTTAACATCTGATACGGCATTGGTATCTGTTATTTTTGCCAATAACGAAATTGGAACGATTCAGCATATGAGAAAAATTGCAGATGTTTGTCATCAAAAAGGCGTCTATCTTCATACGGATGCAGCTCAAGCTTTAGGTAAAATTCCCGTGAACGTGAATGATTTGGATGTGGATTTGATGAGTTTATCTGGGCATAAAATATATGGCCCCAAGGGAATTGGGGCATTATACATACGAAAAACCCATCGTCGTGTGCGCTTAACGCCTCAAATAAATGGTGGTGGCCAAGAAATGGGGCTTCGATCAGGGACACTTGCAACCCCTTTATGTGTTGGTTTTGGAGAAGCATGTGCGATAGCTGAACAAGACATGCCTGATGAATCCAAACGTATACAGGATTTAACAAATCAGTTGTACCATGGCATTACGAGCCAATTGTCTCATGTATATTTAAATGGCAGCTTGACACACCGAGTTCCAGGTAATTTAAACATGAGTTTTGATTGTGTAGAGGGAGAAGGTCTGATGATGGCAATTAAAAATTTGGCTGTATCTTCAGGTTCAGCATGCACATCATCATCATTAGAGCCCTCCTATGTTTTAAAAGCATTAGGAATTCCAGATTCTTTATCTCATACATCATTAAG
>JBIKYJ010000003.1:0-29180 GCA_044355315.1 Alphaproteobacteria bacterium
TATTGTCTAATAAATTCAATAAACGTTTCCACTGATAACCCCTAATATGTCCCTACCGTATAAAAAATTATATCATTACACGCACCATGAATCCTAAAATATGCCAAAATTAAGAAAAGCCTTTATTTAAAAAATATGTCTGAGTATTGTGTTATCTTTTTTCATGGTTACGGAGCCAATGGTGTTAATATGGACCCCATGGTTGATGCTTTTGAAAATTTTTTTACTGAATTTGATGTGAACGTTGAATGTTTTGCGCCCGATGGTATTTTAGAACATTCTGATTCTCACGGAAGTCACATGTGGTATAGTTTGACGTCTTTAGATCATGATGTGGTACAAGAAGGTATTCACGAATCATTTAATGAGATTCAAAATTATATTGACCGTGCATCACAGGGAAGAAAAACTTTTTTAGTTGGCTTTTCCCAAGGTGGGCATGTGGCTTTGCATATGGCATTACACAGTGGGTTACACAATATTGTAGGAGCCATATCATTTAGCGGATTTTTGCCTCCCATTACTGAACGTATTTATCCTGATCGTCAATTGTTACTTGTTCACGGAAATGCTGATCAGGTGGTTCCTCTTCAAACTTTCCAAGACACAATTAGCCATTTAATTTCAAAAGGTGTTCCATTTCAAGCACACCTTGTTCCTGATACGGAACATCATATGTGTGAACGTGGGTTGTTTATTGCGGAATTGTTTATTGGCCAAGCACTCACGGAATTAGAATACGATGACGAAGCCGATGACCAAGACTCTGATATTGATGACGACGATTAAAAAAATTTTCTTTGCGGTCATTGGAATCACTTTATTTTTTATGACTATTCAAACTTTTTATTGCCCCAGCACCATTTACATTTATGATTGGTATGGGATGTTAGATCTGGAGTTAATCAAAGAGTTTGAAAAAGAAACGGGCCTACGTGTCGTGTATGATGTTTACAGTGATAATGAAACCTTAGAGGCACGTTTGCTCACAGGGAAAAGTGGTTATGATATTGTTTTTCCTTCTCTCATTCCTTTTGCTGTATTCCAATCGGATATTGGTCTTTATGAACCCATTGATCGCACAAAAATCAATACCCATTGTATTCATCCTCATTTTTTAGATATTTTAAAAACATATTCAAATTTTTTAATACCTTATTACTACGGCACCATCGGGTTATTATATCACAAAAAAAAACTCAAACATTTATTAAAAGATGATTTTGAAATCCACGCCCACAGTTTAGATTTAATTTTTAATGTTGATATTTTGAAAAAAATCCATACTGGAGGCATTAGTTTTTTGGAGGAAAGTGTTGACGTTCTTCCCATCTTAAAGATGTACCTTCACAATGATAATGATACTTTTGTCAAAGAGCGGCTCAAAAACATTCGCCCCTTTATTCGAAAATTTACATCCAGCCATTTTATCCAAGATTTGGTTAAGGGGGATTTAGTATTGGCCATGAGCTGGTCTGGAGAAGCAAGGCGAGCTACCGAAGAGGACCCTAATTTGGTATATGTGGTTCCTAAGGAAGGAACGTTACTGTGGGTTGATTGTATTGCTATTCCAAAAGGAGCACAGTTGGATAAAGCTTACCAATTCATCAATTTTCTATTAAAAGAGACAACAGCGACCCGTATTACAAAAAATACCTTCGTTCCAACAACAATTACTGCTTCTTATAAAAATCTTGAAAATTTACAGGTTATTTTGGATGATGATATCCTTAAAAAATTAAATCTTAATAAAATTGAAACACCTGAAGAATCTATGTATAACAACAGACTTTGGATGGTTTTTCGTAACCATACCCTTTGATAAATTTTTACTGCTCATCATATTAGAGTCCTCTTTCCTAAGACGGGACTACCAAAAAATCCAACAAGGCCATCTTTGAAATTAATGCAGGATGGTAATATCCTTTTTTAAAAGCTATTTCTAAATCGATACATTTTTTTAGTAACGGATACTGATATCGTTTCATTGCTTGGTAAGAAATTTTTCTTAAAATCAGAATCGTATCATCCTCTATTAAAAACCCATCTTTTAATGACAATGGAACAAAAGAGGATGTGGTATCCTTGATGGTTTTGGGGGCAGAAGGGGATTCTTTTGCATTGTTAAATGAGGCCCCAAATAACGAGCTTTGATTCATTGATGACATGGTTTTTATTTTTTCTTTGACAAGGCATGATCAAGAATGTCTTGAACAGTTTGTTCATAAGATACACCACGATAGTATTGAATTTTTGGTATTAAAGATGTCGGAGTAAATCCTGGTTGGGTGTTGGCTTCCAAAAAGTAAAACATCTTTGATGGATTTTGACATTCACCATCCACCATAAAGTCAATTCGAACCATTCCATCACACCTCAAAACTCTATAAATTTTTTCAGACATAGTAAACAAGGCGCTTTCTTGCTCCCGTGTCAATGGAGCTGGAACCTTGTAATGTGTCTCGCCGGGGGTATATTTTGCATCAAAATCATAAAAAGAATGAGTGGGCATAATTTCAACACTACCAAGAATTTGATCATTCATCACTCCCACATGAATTTCTCTGCCTTTAATGTATTGTTGCATAATCATCGAAGGACCATAATTCCACTTTTGGATAGAATGATGTAATTCTGATGGAGAACCGATTATTTGAACCCCAACACTCGATCCTTCATTAATGGGTTTGATAAAAAAAGGATACGATAATTTTGCCTGATTAACAAAAAAATCGGCTTTATGAATAGCCTCTTGCAAAGGACCGCACCAAAAAAATGGGATATGAATCCCGTTATACGCGGCTACTTCCATTGATTTTTCTTTATCCATACAAAGAGCTGATGACAAAACCCCACTATGGGTATAAGGAACTCCACATAATTCCAAAAAACCTTGAATAATACCATCTTCACCGTTTTGACCATGAAGTCCATTAAACACAACATCACATTGTTTTAATTGATCTATAAGATGTTGGGCATTAACTAATGAAAAATCATCTATATCATACGATATAACTGTATGACCCAATTTTTCAATGGCTGATATCACACCTTTTGATGTGACTCGAGAAATATCAGATTCGAAGGATCTGCCGCCTACCAAAACTAAAACCTTCACGGATTGTATTCGCATTGAAAACCATAAAATATTATATCTTTTATTACCCATGATGACGAATGGCTGTATGAGCTCAAAAATTTCAATCAGATTTAAATAAAACCTATTCATTACAGGCTGAGTAGAGATCGGTTATGATAAATGAGTGGAATGATTATTATATATATCTCTGTGGCCTTAACTCCTTCTTCTAAAAAATGGCTAGAACGCCAAAAAAAAGATCCTTTTGTCAAAAAAGCAAAACAAGAAGGTTATCGAGCAAGATCTGCGTATAAATTAATAGAAATTCAGAAAAAATACCGACTTTTAAATCCTCAAAAATTTGTATTAGATTTAGGTGCAGCACCTGGTGGATGGTCACAAGTTGCTTTGGAGTATTGTGGACCTGGTCGTATTACCGCCATTGATTTATTAGATATGCAACCATTGTCAGGCGTATCAATCATCACTGGAGATTTTGAAGAGCAATTAACAAATCTTAACCAAGAATTCTCTGTTATACTAAGTGATATGTCTCCCTCTACTTGTGGAATTTCTAGTGTAGATCATTTACGGATTATGGATATATTAGAACGCGTTTTTGAATTGTCAAAATTGTATTTGATGAAAGGAGGACATTTGGTTGTGAAAGTATTTAAAGGTGGAACTGAACATGAATTTTTAAAGTTTTTAAAAACATACTTTAAAAAAGTCCACCACTTTAAGCCTGAATCCAGTCGCAAAGAATCCAAAGAAATGTATATGATTGCTTTAAATTTTAAAAAACCACAAAAAATTTAATATGACTATTTACTTAATCATATTTTTATTATTTTTTATTTTACAATTATGTTTTAAGATTCCTCATGTGGCACCTGTGACCTATATGTCCCATTGTGTAATGGGCATATTTGGTTATTCATTCTTTAAAAATTCTCAATCTTTTATCATATTTTTGTTAATTATAGCCACATCTTTCATGTTCCAATTTTTTTCTCGTGATCAAGGAATTGATATGTTTATCTTAGTTTTTTTGACATACTTAACCATATCAAAGCTTATTAATCCAAAAAATAATTATTATTTAATCATAATTTTTCCATTTTTTTTCTTAAAATATATTTATTCCATTGATGTGAGATCAATCATGTTTATTTTAAGTATGATTCTTATGATTTGGCACATGACAACGGAAAAAAAAATTATTTTGACCATGGGGTGTCAATCATATGTCATTCCATCTTTAATACCAATATGTTTATCAAATGTTGATTTCAACTCACACATTCATCCTGTTGTAGTGTCATTTTTGACTGTTATGTCAATCATCATCAGTGTGTGTGGTTTTTACCGCTATCACATATACAAGATAACCCAGTCTATTATCGTATCCTTTGGGTTGCTTATTGGTATGACTTTGTGTGATCAAAATCAAGAACTTTGGCAAACCTATTTTTTATTTAACACAATCGTTATTATGATGTGTGGTAGTACAACATATATATTTTCATTAGAAAAAGATGTGAGACATATGGGAGGTATTTGGAATCGGGTATTAAGGTTTTATTTATTATGTGTATGTGTATTGTTCATTTTGTTATATACGATCATACATATACAATTTTACCATGAACAGATGAATTATCTGGTGATCATTGGTTACGCTTTGATCATTGCTCATCTTATTCGTTTATTTCTATATATTTTTCACGGCAGTGTTAAAACATCAGATATCGTTTTCAACCATATTAAAGAGCCCCCTTTATTAATGAATATTTCATTAATATTATTAAGTATTTTGATTATTTTTCATATCAGATTCACATTATCTCCTGTGTCAATTTTAACTCTTGCAATTGGTACGTTGATCGGAATTGTGATGTTTTTTATCTATTTACCTGTGGTCTATTTAAAAAAAATACATCGTCCTCGCCTATCTATTCCTGCTTTTACATTGCCATTAAAAGGTTGTGTCAATCTTTACAAAGTTGAGATATCAACGCCCATTAAAATCTTATTATCATTACTGTGGATTGGAGGATGTTTATTATGGAGTTAGCTAATCCTTTAAGTATCTCATTTTTTTTAACATTAATTTTATTACTGGCCAAAAATGATCAAAATGCTCTCTTTTTTTATCTGTTTTCACTAGGGTTATCTTTTTTTTACAATTTGTATACTAACCCTTTGATAGTTGTATACCCTTTGTTTTTTGCAATACTGCCTCTGTTGGATAAAAAATTAACAAGAAATGATTTCTTTTTGCTATCGTTTTTTCATTTTACCGTACAATGTTTTTTTCAAACACCCCATCAAGTTTTTTTCTTATCATTATTTATCATCAGTTTTTTTATGTTATCAAATTGTCATATGATTATATTTTTTATTTGCTTATGTCTATTTGATTTAAACATTTTTGCCCCTTTATTTTTAATTTTACTCATCAAATTAGCATTTCACCCGTATGTTATTATAAGGATTTTAGCAACCACAATTTTTCCCATATTAATTCATCAATTTATATCCAAAGATATATCCTATTTTTTAAGTGGCATATGTTTTTTAATGCCCTTCTTAAATAGAGGAGATCCCTTGATTTTTCTGACACTTGGGCAACATTTTTTGCTACAATCCCAAGAATCATTTTTGTTAAGCTTATTAATATTTTTCACAAAGAATGCAGAAAAATTTTTTCCCTTTATTCTCTTAAAAATGTTTTACGTAGACGAATGGAATCCTTGGGCCGTTTTATTATTTCTAATAAATTTGCAAATGGTGATCAATCAAAAGGTGGAATTGAACGCTCGGGGATATAGTAGGATTCATTAAGTTTCTTGAATTTTTATTGTTTTATTTATCTTGTGATTGTATTGATGTAAGTAAGTTTTTAATTCAACAACTTTAATATATTTGGCTATGCATGTTCATTTTTTCTTTTAAAATAGCATTTTTTGCCAATAAGTCTGCACGATCATTCCATGTATGACCATTGTGTCCCTTCACCCAATGCCATGTTAAATTTTTAAAATCTAATAAAGCCTCATCCAACATCAACCATAAATCTTTGTTTTTGACTTCTTGTTTTGAGGACGTTTTCCATCCATTTTTTTTCCAAGATAATATCCATTTTGTAATACCGTCTTTAAGATATTGGCTATCGGTGATCATCTCAACAGGTGAAGTAACATTATTTTTTAACAATGTAAGAGCTACGATTGCTCCCATCATTTCCATTCGGTTATTAGTTGTGGATTTATCACCACCACTATAATCATAAGATTTGTTTTCACAAACAAAAACAATTCCATACCCACCTGGGCCAGGATTTCCACTGCAAGCACCATCGGTATAAACTTGAAGAGGACCAGTGATTGTCTTTAAAAATTCCTCAATCATTGGTAGAGGTACATTGATCTAGTGCATGCAGTCTGTCCATGGCTTTTTTTAATTGATCTTTTGACGTTGCATAAGAAACACGAAACGTTTCATCACAACCAAAAGCAGACCCTGGAACCACTGCAACGTGATATTTTTCCAAAAGAAGATTGCATAATTCTACATCTGTTGCCATAGATAAATGTCGCATCATAGATGAACAATCCACATAAACGTAAAAGGCTCCTTTAGGTAAAATACACGAAAAATTTTTCATTTTTGAAATTTCAAACACCACAAAATTTCGGCGTTTTTGATACTCATCTTTCCAAATCGGCAACAACACGTGCTCATTTGACAGAGCTGCCAAAGCGGCTCCTTGTGCCACAGAACAAGGATTGGATGTACTTTGGGATTGTAGCATAGTCATAGCTTTGATCAAAGATACTTCACCAGCACCACACCCAATTCTCCATCCCGTCATGGCATGAGATTTTGACACACCATTGACAATAAGTGTTCTTTTTTGAAGCATTGGTTCCACCATGACAATATTATAAAATTTTTCCTGGTCATAAATAAGATATTCATAAATATCATCACTTAAAATATGCACGTGGTTATATGTCATTAAAACTTTAGACAACGACAGTAACTCTTCGTCTGCATAGACCGCACCAGTTGGGTTTGATGGAGAATTTAAAATCAACCACTTTGTTCTATGGTTAATAGCATTTTCTAATTGTTCCGGTGTAATTTTATAATCTGTGTCACTGGACGTTGGGATCATTACACAACGTGCGCCAAAAATTTGGACAATATCTACGTAACTGACCCAATACGGAGCAGGAATAATCACCTCATCATCAGGGTTAAGGGTCGCCATCATTGCATTAAAAATGACTTGCTTCCCACCAGTTGATACCATGACTTCCGATGGTGCATATGTTAATCCATTATCATTCTTAAATTTATCACAAATTTTTTTCTTTAAACCCAAGATGCCATCAACAGCCGTATAACGAGTCAATCCTGTACGAATAAATTCACTGGCACCAGATGAGGCATAGGATGGCGTATCAAAATCACTTTCACCAAGGGTTAAATTGATGACATCAACACCAGATAATTTCATCTCGTTGGCTTTTTGATTTAAAGACAATGTAGGAGATGGTTTAATAGAAAACAAACGATTTGCAAGCATATTCTTCACATGGTGCCGGATGTCGGACTCGAACCAACGACCTACTGATTACAAATCAGTTGCTCTACCAGCTGAGCTAATCCGGCTTATTATTTTAAGAAAGATCCAATATTTTTTTCAGCGTTTTACGAGAGCGACGAGATGCTTCAGTTCTTTGCCTCAATTTTTTCTCTGATGGCTTTTCATAATGACGGCGAAGCTTCATTTCTCTATAAACACCTTCTCTTTGCATCTTTTTTTTTAAGTGCCTAAGGGCTCGTTCTATATTGTTTTCAACGACGTTAACTCTCACAAAAAAAAGTTATCTCTCTAACTTAAATAAATTATAACATGAACATATGGAGTGATGTCAAATTTATGTCACCAAAACAGGGTTCTGGTGGCAAGGTACGTTGAAATTAAGGAAAAGATTCTCATCAGAAAATGAGTGATGCAGGAAGATCTATTATTTTAAAAGTGTTACATACCCATTCATAAATTCTTGGGCACTCATGGGTTTTTTGGATGGTATTTGAATAGATTCAATATTTAAAACACCATCATAGCATTGAAGCCCTAAGATACAACCCGAGACATGAACAAATTGCCCAATTTCTGCAAATATCCCAGGTACCACATTGGATTTTAAAATTTTAAAATCTTTGTATTGGGTGCCGGGCCATGGTGTAAAAGCATTAATTTTTCTTTGTAAAACGTAGACGGACTCCATTGGATCCAATATGTTTTCGTTTTTTTGAATTTTATGGGCATAGGTCACAAGAGATGTGTCCTGTTCTTTTGGTATAATAGTATCAATATGGCCCAAGACATTCAAAAGAGCATCTCGCCCCATATATGACAGCCTCTCCATCATCATGGTTGTGGTAAAATTAAAATCCAGTGGTATAGATGACTTTGCTAAAATGGGCCCACTATCAAGACCAACGTCCATTGTCATGATGGTGACTCCAATTTCTTGATCTCCATATTGAATGGCTCGTTGAATAGGAGCAGCTCCTCTCCAACGTGGTAACAAGGATCCATGAATATTGATACAACCGTATTTGGGAATATTCAAGACGGCCTGGGGTAAAATATATCCGTAAGCCACAACAATAATGACATCTGGTTGTAATGATTCAAGATGTTGTTGGGTGTGTGTATTCTTTAAAATAAGTGGAGTAAAAACTGGTAAAGATAAAGACTCAGCTATATCATGAATAAATGACTTTTGTACGTGGTGTCCCCGCCCTTTGGGACGGGGTGGGGCCGTATACACGGCCAGTGTTTGTTTTGATAATGCATGTAAAGTGGGGCCTCCAAAAGGAGAGGTCCCCATAAAAACAATCCGCACCGTTTAAAAGCGAACCTTTGTACCGATAATAATGGCCTTGGCACTGTTGCTTTCAATGGCTTTACGGCCAACTTTTTTACCATCGTTGTCAAAATAGCTTTGGCGAGCAACAGTGTAGGCTTTAGATGCATCGCTTCTAAAGTAATCAACTTCCAAGAAGAATGTTAAACCACGTGCTGCTTGGAAATCGATAGTTCCGGTGACTAAATCACCTTTAGATTTATTGGTGGCATCCGTTTTTCTTTCCATACGATTGTACCCAAGGGCAAAATTCCATGCACCACGTTTATAGGCAACGGCGGCATTATACAAACGTCCCGCATTTCCTTTCCAAGCGTCTAATCCTTCTTGTGATGCAAGATTTTGCGCTGCGTCTGCAGTACTTGGAAATGCTGCACTAAACCCTTCCTTAAATACACGAGAATTTAGATTATTAACAAATCCAATACCAAATTTAAAGTCTTTGTATTGGATGCCGGTACCTAATTGGTAAGCTTTACCATGGTTAATAGGCATTTTGGTGGTTGGATAATTGTTTGCATCATTAGCAACATCGTAATTGCTTTTTTCCATCATCCAAATGGCGGCAATGTTAAACCCAAAATCATCTTTATTCCATGCATAATTCAAACCCAAAGATACGTTGTTTGTTCCATACGGCCCATTTGCTCTTCCATTTGGATACATATCGACACCATCATTTCCGGTTGAAAATAATGCATCATATCCATTTCCGCGTCCATGACGCCCACCAGCCGCCGTATGCGGTGTAAAGCTCACACCTAATTGAAATCCTCTCCATGTAGGGGTATAGTACGATAACTTTAATGCTTTTGATGTATCAATATTCATGCGAATAGATACATTGAGACCTTCTGCAATATTGACAATTTTTTTCAAAGTTCCATCCAATCCATTAGCTCCTTCAATGAGGCTGTTTCCTGAAAAAGACATACGATCTTCCACACCACTGACGTTACCAAAATGGAATGTACCCCATTGTCCAGCTAATTCGACATAGTTTTGGGATACGTATTTAGTAGCTCCAGGATAGGCTTCAAATACAACAACAAATCCAAATTTATCTAAATAATTCCCAAATCCTTTTCCTTTCACATTAAAAAAAAGGTTGGATGCACCAATGCTGATATGACTATCAGGAGATGACATGTTGTTTTCACGATTAGACTGGGAGATAAAATCAAAACCAATAGCAGTAAAACCCGCTATATCTAATTGAGCTCCGGACTCCACAGAAGATTTTTGCTCTGTAGATTGTAAAGAAACCTGCTGAGCTGTATTAGCTTGCTTTGTCGTGGTGGTGGTCGCAGGTGCTGCAAAAGATTTTTGAACAGCACAAGACAAAAGTAATAAAGTTGCGCATAATGGCATTTTTTTTCTCATAACAAAAAGATTTCACATCTTATTAGGGTTAATATGCCATAATTTCGTATATTTTATACTTTTTTATAATTATTTTTAGCAAAAAAATAATTATTTGTTGTACATTTACAACAAATTAAATGTGTCATCAAAAAAAATTATTTATTATTCATCAGCAGTGATTTTGCATCAATTAAAATCGATTGTTCTGCAACCTTTTTTTGACAATCAACATTGTCTTGAGCCCACGCGTCAGGCTTTGCATGTTGGTAAGCAGCGTTAGTGATTTTTTTTTGCAGTTTATCAATATCGGATTGTAAACAAGTGATTTTTTTATCAAGAATTTGAATGGCCTCATCTAATTTTAATGCATCACCCAACATGAAAAATGCTTTTTTCTCTCCAACGGATACCGATACTCCTTTTTCATCTAAAGATGATTGTATGTGCGATTTTGTTAGGGATTCTATCATGGGATAGAGAGATTCAAATGGCGTCCAATCATCGCTTAAGTAGATATCAATCTTTTGATTAGCATTCAGTGCAAACAAACCTCGCACTGATCTAATATTATTGATCAGATTTAAACAAGGCTCTATATCGAATAGAGGTGCCGTGTCATAAAGAGGCCACTTATGGTTAGATAAAGTCTCATCAGAATAACTGTATTGGTATAACTCATCAGACACAATTGGACACACGGGATGCAGTAAATGCAAAAATTCATAAAAAATCTCTAACCCCAATGCTCCTGCTCCTCCATATGCTTTGGATCCTTCCAAAAATACATCGCAAAAATCATGCCAAAAAAATTTGTACATAATTTGGCAAAGATTGTCAAAACGATAGTGTGACAACGCATCATCTATGGATTGTTGCATTTGCCCAAGAGAGCTTGCAATCCATAAATACAATGGGTGAGAGCGATCAATGGATGTCTGTTTTGATACATTCATCATTAAAAATTTATGGGCATTTCGAATTTTTGTGATAAAGTTTCGGGCTTTTTCCACTTTTTTCTTGGAAAAAGAAATATCTTGAGAGGGCGCCGCCATTTCACAAAAAGCAAATCTTGTAGCGTCTACACCACATTCATCAATCAATTCCAATGGATCAATGATATTACCTTTGGATTTTGACATTTTTTGACCATGTTCATCACGAATCAACCCATGAACATACACGGTTTTAAAGGGAACTTTTCCTGTTAATTTTAGTGATAACATAATCATCCGTGCGACCCAAAAGAAAATAATATCAAATCCTGTAATTAAAAAATCTGTTGGGAAAAAACGTTTTAAATCATCAGTTTCACTTGGCCATCCAAGACTAGCAAAGGGCCATAGTCCTGATGAAAACCATGTATCCAATACGTCTGCGTCTTGTTCAAGGGGAACGTCTTTTCCATAGTGGATGTGAGCTTGATGTTGGGCTTCTTTATCATTTTTTGCAACAAAGACAGTGCCATCAGGGCCGTACCATGCAGGAATACGATGCCCCCACCATAATTGCCGCGATAAACACCATGGTTGAATATTTTCAAGCCATTGAAAATAAATAGCATCCCAATGTTTAGGAAAAAATTGAATGTCTCCATTTTTAACCGCGTCAATAGCAGAGCGAGCCAGATCGGTCATATCCATAAACCATTGATCCGTTAAAAATGGTTGTATTTCAATGTGTGAGCGGTTTCCGGCCCCATAAGGTTTAGACATCAAGTGCTCTTGGATATCAACGACCTCCACTTCTTTTAAAATTTTATCCCTAGCATCTGTCACGCTAAGCCCAATGTAATCATGGGGTGCGGGGGCAATCAAATGGGCTTTTTTATCCAAAATCATGATTATGGGAAGGTTATGACGCTTGCCAACCTCAAAGTCATTAAAATCGTGGGCGGGTGTTATTTTAACGGCACCACTTCCTTTTGTGGGGTCACAATACTCATCTCCAATGACTGGAATAGGACGATTGATGAGTGGCACCAATACATTTTTGCCAATCAAGTGTTGAAAACGCCCATCCTGAGGGTGAACTGCCACAGCTGTGTCCCCAAACAATGTTTCCGGGCGGGTGGTGGCCACAATAATACCTTTATTTTGGCTGCCCTCTAAAGCATAGTGAAGATAATACATTTTTCCCATTTCTTCTTTTTTTTCAACCTCTAAATCAGAAACAGCAGTTTCTAGAATAGGATCCCAATTAACCAAGCGTTTGGATTTATAGATATAACCTTCTTTATACAGGGTGATAAATGCTTCTAAGACGGCTTCACTTAATCCTTCGTCCATGGTAAATCGGTATCGATCAAAATCCGGTGAAATACACAAACGTTTTTGTTGATGAACGATTGTATCACCGGAATATTGTTTCCATACCCATACGCGTTTTAAAAACTCTTCCCGCCCCAGTTTTTTTGATGATGTACCTTCTTGATTTAATTGTTTTTCAACAACCATTTGCGTGGCAATACCAGCATGATCGGTTCCTCCTTGCCACAGAACACATTTGCCTAACATCCGTTGATAACGAATTAAAACGTCTTGAAGGGTATTATTAAAACCATGACCTAAATGAAGTGTTCCCGTTACATTGGGAGGGGGCAATGCGATACAAAAAGACTCTTTCTTATTACTATTTGGCTTAAAATGTCTCATTTGTTTGTCATAGATGAAAAGATCGTTACTCAACGGTTAATACGCACACTATACATTTGATTCATCATAAAATATTTTAAAAAAAATTTCAGTGTAAGGATTAAATTTGATAAATCTTTTTCAAAACAGTTGGATGCAGTCCTATCGTAAAATAAGAAAATTCAAATTTAACCTAGATAAAAATGGAAAAAGTGCTTTTCCCAAGCTCTTTGTTTATAAGATCCATGATTATTCATCAAATAAAATCTATATATCATTTAAAAAAAACTTATGAATTGCTAGAGCTAACAAAATGTCGTGAACTCATACATTTATTTTTTAAATTTAACATGTAAAAATCATAATTAGTTTTTTTTAAATACACTCCCAATAAAGAATATCCATGATCTAATTCAATCATATAAGGAAAAACATAATCGATTACACCAGTCAAGTCATTTATAAAATAAAATAATTCTAAAGATGTTTTATGCAAGTGTTTTGAAAATAAATGATTTGAAAAAATTTGTCCATCATCTGTAAAAATAATGTCAATCTCATGATTATCATTCGAATTTTTTAATATATATTGATTGTACATCACAGGCTCTGCTTTTGTGGAATAATTGATAATTTTATTTTTAGTAATCTTGAATACATCGCTAATTAAATCTTTAAATGAAAAATCATTAAATTTTAATAAGTCTAAATTTAAATCTTTAAGAGCAGGATAATAATCAGCGCCATTGAGTTCTTCGTATTTAGCTGTTTTCTCATCTAATCCACATTGATGATTGTATTTACAACCGATATACGGCCAATCTTCACCATAGCGTTGTGTTAAAATTTTTTGAAATTTGTTCGCAACATTAATCATTAATGGGCCAAAAGGGTGTCTTTTAGTTGGAAATAAATCTTCTAAATTGAGTACATTGTAGGGATAAATGTTTGGGCGATAGACACAGTTTCCATAACCATCATTTTTCATAACAAAAATGTCCATTTCACAAGAAAAATCCTTATTGGTATTTGAATTTAATTCCTTAAGATTGACTAATTTTGTCACTTTAACACAACATTCTCCTAATTTTTTATTTAAACTATTTGAATAAAAATTATATCCAAGATGTAATAATTCATTAGCGATGCTATGTTGATTTTTCAAGAAATCTTCTTCAAGAATCATGATATCCAAATCATCATCCCATGGAATAAGTCCGTGATGTCGAATAGATCCCAATAAAGTTCCGTAGGCACTACAATAGGGAATATTATTTTTTTGAAAAATTAAATCAACATCATGCATTAATTTATAAAGATTTTTTTGAAATACAGGATATTCATCAGGATGAATAATATTTTTTTTCTTATGTGGTCCTTCGATTTTTTTTATCAAATCAGTGGTTGAGATACCCTCTGTACGATCTAAGTATACTACGTCAACTCCATATTGTTTTAAAAAATCTGCTTTACCTTTGTAGTCACTACCTTTAATAAAAACATCTGGTTTATATTTTTCTATAATAGAAATATTATTTTCAAGGCCAGGTTCTTGTTCTTCAATAAAAACTTCATCAACACTTTTAAATTCATTAACAATATCTCTTCTGTCAAACTCAGGATAAATAGGAGATCTATTTTTTAATTGCATTACACCTTTGTCACTGGTCACGCCAACTATCAAATAATTGCAATGTTTTTTAGCATTTTTAAATAAATTAACGTGACCAATATGAATTAAATCAAAAACACCAATTGTTAGTCCTACTTTATATTTTTTATATAAGCTTTGTTCTGAATCACTATCTGAAGCAAATATCAATGCACATAACGACATTAATAATAAAAAAAATCTCATTTTTAAAATGTTTTCAGTTTCATAGTTATTAATAGATCAAAAAATTATTAATTTTCTATTAAAAACAATGCATATACAAATTTTAAATATTAGGAGGTTTTTATGTCTTAAGTCCTCTTAAGTTTGTGCGTGCAAAAGTCCCAGTATAGCTCTTCAACTTTTTATCCAATCAAAATTTTTAAATGTGCCATGCTAAAATGAATCCATCATGTTAGATTTATTAAATTGCAATCATGGATCAATTAACCCCAATGATGGAGCAATACCTTGGTATTAAGGAATGCTATCCAGACTATATTCTTTTTTATCGTATGGGAGATTTTTATGAATTGTTTTTTAAAGATGCAACTGATCATGCTCAAGATTTAGAAGTTGTACTTACTAAACGTGGTTCCCATAAGGGAGGACCTATTCCTATGTGTGGTGTGCCGGTTCATGCCCTTGAATTATATTGTCAAAAATTATTATCAAAAGGTCACAGTATTGCCATTTGCGAACAAATACAAACACCAGAACAAGCCAAAAAAGAGGGGCATAAAGGTCCTTTGAAACGCGATGTGACTAGAATCATGACACCTGGGACCATTACCGAAGAAAGCTTATTACAACAAAAAACAACTAATTTTTTATTATGTGTTGGCCCAAGGGGAGAAGGTGATTTTCTAGGTTTAGCTTTTTGCGATCTGTCTCTTGGGATGTTTTTAACAAAGCGCATTACCTATCAAGATTTTATTAATGAAGTTGAGATGATTAAGCCAGTCGAAGTATTGGCTTGTGATACTACTGATATTTTAAATGCAATCACGTATCATAAACGTATTCCACCTATTAAATTTCAGGATGATGGGGCAAAACGTCGTATTGAAAAATTTTTTAGCATTAAAGATGTAGGTGTTTTTGGATTGTCTTTAGAAGAAATTCAATCATCGGGTGCTTTGATTGATTATTTGAAAATGACTCATAACGACCGCTGTCATTTTCAAGGTATTCAATCATTAACCCATAAAAACCACCTTAAAATGGATGAAGGAACAAGGAAAAGTTTAGAATTATTTGAACCCTCAAAAGGGTCCGTCATGGGGGGCATCCAAGCAACAAAAACTCCCATGGGACAACGACATTTAAAAAATCGAATGCTGTTTCCATATATTAATCAGGATGATATTAATGCGTCATTAGATCGTATTGAGTATTTTTACGCTCAGCCAGATCTGATAAAAAGTATTCAAAATCAATTATCTCACATAGGTGATATGGAGCGGTTATTATGTCGTTTGTTGTCAAAACGTGAATCACCAAAAGATTTGTATGCTTTATTTATATTTTTAACGAAATGTGAGTCACTAAATCGTTTGAATGTCATGGATTATCAACAAGACCTGTGCCATTTAAAAAATAGATTATCTTTTATCAAACCAGATCTACCCGCGCGATTATCATTTGATCAAGATGTGATAATTTTTGATCATGGATTTTGTGCAGAATTGGACGGCAAATATCAAAATTTTTTAAACGCACAAGAACGCATCGATCATTTGGAAAAACAGTACAGTCAAACGTTATCTATTCCATCGCTTAAGATTAAAAATAATCATATCGTTGGAACTTTTATTGAAGTGTCAAAAAGCTATATCTCAAAGGTCCCAGATACATTTGTGCACCGCCAAACCTTATCCCAAGGGCGCCGTTATATTACCCAAGAATTAAGTGAGATGGTGTCTGATTTATCACGAGCGAAATCGGACTATGATCAACGTCAATTAATATTGTATGATAAATTGATTGATCAAATTTGCGGATTTAAAGAAATTTTATTTGATATGATTCATGCGGTGGGTGAGCTAGATTTATACACATCCCTTGCCTATGTGGCTCTGTCCATGAATTATACACGTCCGATCATCGTTAGTGATCCCATTTTGAATATTACCCAAGGACGCCATTGCAGTATTGAAAAAACTCATCATCATTTTGTTCCCAATGATTGTCATATGAATGATGATCATCATTTTTTCTTATTAACCGGACCCAATATGGCAGGGAAAAGTACGTATTTAAGGGGAAATGCTCTGATCGTTTTATTAGCCCACATGGGATGCTTTGTCCCCGCCCAATCGGCCGTAGTTGGGGTATGCGATCAAATCTTTACACGTATTGGAGCATCTGATGATTTGTCAAAAGGGCGATCGACATTTATGGTGGAAATGATTGAAACATCACGCATTTTAAACCAATCCACTCATCAATCATTTGTGATATTGGATGAAATTGGACGCGGAACGTCAACTTATGATGGTGTTGCCATCGCATGGGCAGTCAGTGAGTTTTTACATGATTTAAAATGTCGAACACTCTTTGCAACTCATTACCAAGAATTAACTGTCCTTGAAAAAAAATGCCCCGGTGTTCAGTGTTATCACGTTCAAGTGTTGGAATCAAATCAAGATTTATTATTTTTGCATAAAGTAGTCCCAGGAGCCTCTTCATCCTCATATGGGATTCAAGTGGCAGCTCTGTCTGGTTTTCCAAAACACGTGGTGACGCGGGCTCGGGATATACTGTTCAAATTATCAATTGATCAACAATTAACCCAAGATAAAAAACAAAAAACACTCTTTGATGCCTAAAATTATGTGATCAATATGGCATGTATTTTGCATATTTTTTTAAAAAGAAAATGCGTCACCACTGTTGAGAACAGATCTTCCTTTAAATAAGGCTGGGCATTATTTTGAAAATAATCATGCTTTTTCGGCCATGGATATTCATAAACAAGCAGAGCTCAATATGAAATTATTTTTGACATATCTAAAAAATCAAACACCCGATGACAAAGTTGATACTCAACAAATGATGAATACAATGTTGACCATGATGACGGCGTCTCAACAACTTGCCGCCCATCAAACCCTTAAAGATATTCATGAAACGCAAAAAAATTCTTATCATATGGGGATGATGCGTTACGTTGGAACAGAGGCCATGATACCAACTGATCAAATTTCTTATAATACGCATCCCGTGACCATTAAAACACAATTACCATCTATACCTGAAGATGCATGTGTGATGATTTCAGATCACCATGGTCACCTTATCAGACGCATTTCATTGGATTATCATCAAAATCCTCAAACAGTTCTGTGGGATGGTTTAGATGATCAAGGTCAAGAGGTTCCTAAAGGACACTATCGTGTGATTGGATATATGAGGGATACTGATCATCAGGAATTAACAATTCCCTGTTCATCTTATATGGGTGTTGATGAAATAGATAACCGTACCCAAACATTATTATCTCAAGGACAAGAGATCGATATAAAAAATGTTCAATCTTTCCGAAAATCTAAAATATAAACGCTGCAACAATCATAAAGATTGGTAAAAGAATACCAAGAGACCATGCCATGTACTTTAAAAAAGATGGCATGGGAATATTAAAAGATTTTGCAATAGAGGTCACCATAAAATTAGGGGCATTACCAATATAGGTCATGGCTCCCATGAAAACGGATCCTAAAGAAATGGCCGTTAATATGTTTGGCATTTTTTGAATATCATTAACGCCTCCTGCAAAATCTAAAAACAATAAATATGTTGGTGCATTATCCAAAATTGCAGATAATCCTCCGCACATCCAAAAAAATTTTGATGGACTTAGATACCCATGGGAAGATAAAAATGGTTTTAGATGATCCCAATTTTGATAGGCTACAGGAACAAGTGTGATAAAAATACATAAAAAAACACGAACCAATTCATACAAAGGTAACAAAGAAAAATGTTCTTTTTTTAAAAAACGTACATACACCCAAACTCCACATAATATTATGATTAAAATCATTGTATAGAGTGTTTTATGAGGAATAAAAGAGGAAGCAATCATGGCCATTAAAACAAAAATTAACTCAACACCATTTATTTTTATAGACGGTTTATGGGGGGGGGACTCATAAGATTCTTTTTTATAAAACACATAATCAACGATATAAAAAATAACTAAGGTTACTCCTAATGTTAAAAAAAAAGGATACCACAAATTTTGAAGAGGCCACATAAAAGGAATCCCTTTTAAAAAACCCAAAAATAATGGTGGATCACCAAGAGGTGTTAGGCATCCACCCATATTACAAACGGTAAAAATAAAAAAAATAATGAGATGAGTTTTGTGATGACGTCTGTCGTTCATACGGATCAATGGACGGATTAATAACAAAGCCGCACCAGACGTTCCAACGAAATTGGCCATGATGGATCCAACAAATAGCAAACATACATTATGAATGGGACGTGCTTGGCATATGATTTGAATATGGATACCATGGCTAATCATAAATAATGATGACATTAACAAAATAAATGGCACATATTCATGGGACAAGGTATCACGAATCATAATCATTCCTTGTTGACCAAAGTGATAATAAATACTCAATCCACTGATTAGAGTTAAGACAGGAAAAAAAAATTTTTCAATTTTGTGCCATGTGATCCGCCATATTAATGGACCACAGGCAAGTCCCAGCAAAGCCAGGATAAATGGTGCAAAAATCACCGTCTAAAATAATATTAAGCCGGTAAAACGCGTGCGCGACCACGGTTGGGAGTCAGAACTTTAACACGTTGACCTTGACTCATGGCTGGATCTGCTCCTTGGGTAATGGATAAGATCTTTCCGCTGTCTAAAACGACTGTATATTCAAAACCTTGTTGAGATGTCATCTTATCTTGGGCCAAATGTCCGGCACCAGCACCGAGCAGTCCACCAAGAGCTCCTGAGACCAATTTTCCAGAGCCTTTTCCAAAAATACCAGCCCCTAAGGCAGCGCCAGCCGCACCACCAATAACCGCACCAGAGCCCATTTTATCTTTTTGGTTAGCGTTGATGTTAATGATTCTGACTGTATCAATTTTTCCGTATTCAACGGACGTGATCGCTCCCACTTCGCCGGCATTATAATCGTTACCTCCCAATTGTGGAGCGCATCCTTGCAAAAATAATGCGACAGAGATATACACACCAATGCATGAAATTTTCATTAAAATATTCACTGTAAATCTTTTATATATTTTAACAATTTTAATCATCATCAAGATATTTTTTTTAATGTCATAAAAAAATTATTTGCAATGATTGTAAAAATATCACAATTTTTTGTGGATTAAGTGATGATCAATCTGCGTTAAAAGTTTTACAATTTAATATATTTTTTATTAAAATCAAGATGAGACCACATGTTTTTCAAATCAAAAATAACACCATTAGGATTGAGCAATGATTCAATAAAATCGGCTGATATATCTAAATAACCGCGGTGAGAAACCGCCGCCACGATAGAATCATAAGATGAGAGTTCAATCTGATGAAAATAAGTTAAAATATCCAAATTATAAAACGCTTTTGCTTCGAAGGGATCACAGTGACCATCATGAATATCAACATGACATCCTAATTGGATGAGGTGGTTTTTTAAATCAATAATTTTTGTATTGCGTAAATCAGGGATATTTTCTTTAAATGTCAGACCCAAGATAAGAATACGAGGTCCTTGGATAGTGTTTTTGATAAAATTTGCATAATGTTTTGCCACCGATTCGTTCGTTTGGCGTCCGGATAAAATAACCTTAGGCTCAACCCCTAAATTCTCAGCATATTTGGCCAAATAATAGGGATCTACGCCAATACAATGTCCACCCACAAGTCCTGGATAAAATTTTAAAAAATTCCATTTGGTACCAGAGGCTTCTAAAACGTCATATACGCTAATTGACATTTTCGAAAAAATATGGGTAATTTCATTGATAAAAGCAATATTAATATCTCTTTGGGTATTTTCAATAACTTTAGATGCTTCGGCAACCTTGATGGATGCGGCTTTAAAAATACGATCGTTGTTCATTTTTCCGTAAATATGAGCCAGCAAATTTGTTACTTCTTGTGTTTGACCTGCGACTACCTTTGTAATTTTATCAACAGTATGAACCTGATCACCTGGATTAATACGTTCAGGAGAATATCCAAGCATAAAATCCACTCCACATTGAAGTTTGGATGTGTCTTGCAAAATTACCCCACACACATCCTCGGTTACACCAGGATAAACCGTACTTTCGTAAACAACAATATCTCCCTTTTTTAAAATGCCCCCAATCATACGGGACGCCAATTCAAGGGGAGATAAATCAGGAGAGTGATCGTCATTAATGGGAGTTGGCACCGTCACAATGTATACCTGACACTCTTTCAAATGAGCGATGTCATCAGAAACTTTTAGTGACATCGACCGTAAAACATCCTCATGGATTTCATGAGTCCGATCATAAGCATCATGCAATTCTTGAATACGTTTTGAAGAAATATCAAATCCTTTTACATTAAAATATTTAGAAAGGGCAACTGCCAAAGGAAGGCCAACATACCCCAGTCCGATGATACCAATTGACATATTTTGTGTCATTAAGTGTTAAATGTTTTTGTAATAATTGATAATTTATCATAGCAAATAAATCAAGAAATGTATCTGGACTTTTAACAGGATATCCACGATTTTTAATCGCACTTAAAAAATAAATCTAAAAAAGAATGATCTATCTTTCCTATGATAGTCTGTAAAAAAGCGGAGGGATTTTTTGATCATGTCGGCAATTAAAAAAATTCTTACTATTGTATGTTTTGGAATAATTGGATGGTACACGTACAATTTTTACTGTACACCCAAAATTGCCATCATCAGTTATTTAAAACACGAATCCATTAAAGAAGAAATCAATACTTTTAAGGAAAGATGTAAGAATTACAAAGTTAAATTTGTGGATTATGAGATCAATCCATCAAATCACCGCCGTATTTTATCAAAAATATCTTCACATTATCGCGCCATTGTGACTTTTTCAACACCAGCAACTCGTTTAATTGTTCACAATAATATAATACAAAAAGATATGCCCATTCTTTTTTCATCCGTTAGCGATCCATTAGGTGAAAAAATTGTAAACTCCTTTGAAGCAGGAAGGCATGGTAACATTGTCGGTGTTAGTGATGGTATCGATTTAAAACCCTTATTACATCTAATTCAATCTTTCACTCCCCATGCAAAAAAGATCGGCATAATTTACACAACATCAGAAATAAATTCTACGGTTATGCTACAAACCATGATGGAATTGTGCAAAAATAACGATATTGAATTAATTCCAGCCCCATGCGTCAAAGATGAAGATCTGACATCATCATTTCAATTTTTAAAAGGAAAGGTTGATGTTATATACGTTCCGTGTGACAATCGTGTGGTATTTCATATAAAAACATTGGCAAATTTATGCGAAAAAAATCATATTCCATTGTTTACCAGTGACAGCGGATCAGTTAAACATGGGGCTCTTGCGGCTTATGGTTATGACCGACAAGAAACAGCAGGTCATCTGGTTCAGATATTTGATAAAATTCAAAATGGCGAGAAACCTGGAAACATAAATATTTCTACAAATCATCAGGAATATATTTTTATCAATAATAAAATATTAAAATCCTTAAAATTGTCGGTTCCATCTAATATTAAAAACATAAAAATGATCGATTAAACTCAATGATTCTCAGTCTCTATTTAGAAAATTTTAGAAATTTTAATCAAAAAGAGTGGCATGATTTTTCTGACCTGACAGTCATTGTTGGCGCAAATGGTTCGGGAAAAACAACCCTGTTGGAAGCAATTTCTTTATTTACACCAGGCCGGGGACTGCGCCATGCTCTTTTAAAGGATTTATCCAACAAACACATCGATACACCTATGTCTGATTTTTTATGGCTCATTCGACTCCATGAATCGGATCACCATTTTGGCATGGGGCTGACTAATCAAGGGCGCATCATTAAAAAAGACAAGGACAATTATAGTATTGAAGATATCCCTTCATTATTTAAGGTTTTTTGGCTCACTCCTGAGCATGATTCGCTGTTAAAGGGAGAACCCGCAGAGCGCCGTAAATTTTTGGATCGATTGACTTATGGTTTATATCCATCTCACTTGCGTGCCATCATCACCTACGACCGCCTTAGGAAAGAACGATTGGCTTTATTAAAAGACCAAGCTACATCCTTTTTATTGGATCAAGTGGAATCTCAATTGGCGGACATCGGTGCCACCATTAATCGCAGTCGCCTGGGGCTGATTCATGAATTAAAAAAACATCAATCATCAACGTTTATTCCTTATTCATTTTCGATAATAAATGAACAATTTTGGGACGATGACCGGGGAAGACTTTCTCAAGAATGGTCCAGGCATCGCCTTCAAGATCAACGTCTGGGGAAAAGTTTTTTTGGGTCTCATCGGTGCGATTGGACATTAACATATAAAAAATTGCCGGCCTGTTTTTGTTCAACGGGTGAACAAAAATCATTGGTCATGTCATTGATGTTGTCATTTGTCAAAATCATTCAGGATTTTAAAATTTTATTACTAGACGACGTCATGTCCCATTTTGATCAAAATTTTGTAAAAGACATTGTGGAGAGCCTACGCTCCCTTGATGCCATTCAAACATTGATGACGACCACATCTACGGTGCCCAACTGCCATACACTCGTGATTTAAGATGAGTTTTGGAACAGGTCTTGACAGTTTTCATCTAGAGCGACTCAAATTTATTTTTCCCTATGTAACTGGTCGGATTTTGGATGTAGGATCTGGTGATGGTTTGATAACGTCTGCCTTGCGTGCCAAAGGGCACGATGTTGTTAGTATTGACCCTTTTAATTCCGTCTCTGATTATCCCGTGTCATTGAAAACAGCGACGTTACTGGGGGGTGTTTTTAATCACCCCTTTGACACTATTATTTTAAGCGAAGTCATTGAACATGGTGGTATTGATATGATTAAAGAGTCTTTGTCTTTTTTAAAAAAAGGAGGGAGGATTATTGTGACCGCTCCACAAAAAAATATCCTCAGCTATGCGTTTTATATCATCATGGGCGAGGAGATTTTTCAAAAAATACCATACGGCACCCACAACTATGAATCCTTTATTCGCCTAAATGATCTTAAAAATTATCTGTTTGACTGTGGTATCAAAATCATGGACATTTGCGGATTTAATCCTATTAAACGATCTTTATGTCACAGCACCTTGTACCATTATTTAATTTATGGGATTTTTTATTAAATATTTTTCACTATACGATTGCGTTAAGAGTGTTCGAATAAGGGGTCTACTTATGTTAACATCATGACAGATCAGTAAAAAAATAAAAATTTGGATAACCTTAATGCAGCTCACTAGATATTTTTAAAAGTGCCTATCTACAAAAAGCCCCAAGTTCTAAAACTTTTAAATTAGCGCAAGAATGATTTTTTTGATTAATAAAAAGATAAAGAGGAATAGTTAAAAATCATTCCTCTTTTATTTTTTAATGATCACATCATGATTTTAAAAATGTAGCGATGGCTTCTTTTTGTTTCTCAATCAAGACGTCACATCCTTGTTTTGCAAGCTCTAATAGTTTGAAAAAATGATCAAAAGAATAAGCTTCTTTTTCAGCAGTTGTTTGAATTTCAACAATATGACCTTTGGATGTCAGGATAAAATTGGCATCTACCTGGGCGTTAGAGTCTTCTAAATAATCTAAATCTAGGCACGGTTCTCCGTCTACAATCCCACATGACACCGCTGCAACTTGGTCTATCATTAGAGATGAGCTTAAGGATTGTATTTTTTTATGCCCGTTGATTGCTTGTCGCAAAGCAACATAGGCACCAGTAATGCTGGCTGTTCTGGTTCCGCCATCCGCTTGTAAAACATCGCAATCAATTTTAATTTGTCGTTCTCCCAATGCTTTCAAATCAACAACACAACGAAGACTACGGGCAATGAGACGTTGAATTTCTTGAGTTCGTCCCGATTGTTTTCCTTTGACGGCTTCACGTTCAATACGCTCATTTCCAGAACATGGTAACATTCCATATTCTGCGTGAATCCATCCGCTGCCAGCACCTCTTAAAAAAGAAGGTATTTTTTCTTCAATGGTTGCCGTGCACAGTACGTGAGTATCCCCGTATTTCACAAAGCATGAACCATGGGCATTTTTACAAAATCCTGGACCTAAAAAAACCGAACGTAATTCATTATTTTTTCTTGATTTTCTTTTTAAAGCCATCATTATTTTTTTATGCATAATAGATAAATCATCTTATCTTAGTTAGGTTTTGGGAAACAAATTTGCACAATTTTCTTTGATAAAAGAAAAATTACCCAAGGTCGATGTTATCATGTACTGTTAAAGAAAGAGAAGTCTATCAAACTTTGTAGAATACTCAAGTTGATGGTTTTTTTGAGAAATGAGCAAATGGAAAATGTGATATGAGTCAATTAAGCTGTCCAAATCCAAACACCCTTTATCCCATAGAAGGCTTTAAAAGAATAGTATATTTAAAAAATATCATCAAAAACCCACACATCATTGTGGGTGATTATACGTATTACGATGATCCTGAAGATGTCCATAATTTTGAGAAAAATGTTTTGTATCTGTTTGATTTTATAGGTGACAAGCTTATTATTGGCAAATTCTGCCAGATTGCTACAGGTGCGCGTTTTATGATGAACGGTGGCAACCATGCGATGAATGGCTTTTCCACATATCCATTCAAGGTGTTCGGTGGAGAATGGGCTCCAAATCATCATATGTCAGTTGTTAATAAAGGAGATACAGTTATTGGCAATGATGTTTGGATTGGTAACAGCGTGACTATTGGGCCGGGTATCAAGGTTGGTGATGGAGTCATTATTGGCACGAACAGTTTTGTCACAAAAGACATAGAGCCGTACACAATTGTAGGCGGAAATCCTGCAAAGGAAATTCGCAAAAGATTTGACGCAGAAACAATCCAATTATTACTTGATCTGAAATGGTGGGACTGGAGTGCAGAAAAAATTACGGATAATCTTGAACTGATAACAAATGGAAAGATAGATGAGTTAAAACAACAATCAACTGTTACCTTCAAAACAGGGGTGTCTCATTAAAATTTTCGTAAAATTTGCTCAAGTTTGTCATCATCCATTGCGAGAATTTTTCTGATTGTTTTGAACGCAGTGTGATCGCCATAAATTGTTTTAAAACTTGATCCAAACCAATTAAGTCCTCAAATTTCAATTGTGCGCTCACGGATGTGACCAGTAACACCGAATAAACAATGATTTTTTTAAACATCATTTGTCCTTTTGTTTATATTTCTATGATATTTAGTCATATAACAAAATTATTAAAAAATATTTAATTATTTATTAAGACTGCCCAAACTATCTAAATTCTTTACCCAACAAAAAACCATACCGTATCATTAATTTTAATACGAACACGTTTTTTTTGGTTGTGTAAATCTTTTGCGTAATCAAGAATTTTTTTTATGTCACCGTGGGACGCATCAATATCGTATATACCTTGATCATTTTTAACAATGGGTGTGTTTTGAGGCACCTGCCCAAGAGGCATCTGTTTGATAAAATCTTCGTATGGATACATTTGATTCACAACAAAACGACGGCGTTCATTGTCTTCGGTTCGCAGCGTCACGTTCACAACAAAAATAGACCCCTGAGCTAATAGGTTATGATAAGATTCAAATGAACTACCAAATAACGCTACATTGAACAAACCGCTAGGGTCCGACATTTGTAAAAATGCATATTTTTTACCGTTTTTTGTCAGTCCATCTTTTTTAAACACCATCATGCCCATCATTGTGAATTGCCCTGATGTCTCTTGTTCTGGAATCGACGATATGAATGATATTTTTAATGATTCGACCAGATGAGGATGTTGATCCAAAACCGCTTGGACCGGATGGCTGGTTAAATAGAATCCAAAGGTTTCTAATTCTTTATCTAATTGCTCATGAAAGGTCCAAGGCTTCACCGGCTTCATGTTAAAATCATCAATCTTATCATTTGAAAATAATGTTTTTTGTTTTGATGATTTTAATTTCTCACACATCTCGTTGTAGGTATACATATCATCAATATGACTAAATAATTGATGACGATTATTTTCAAAAACGTCCAAAGCACCCGCTAAAATCAGATGTTCCATTTGCCGTTTATTTAAGGAACTGCGATCAAATCGTTGAACAAAATCCGTTAACGTATGAAAAGGTTGGCCAGATACAATGGTCTCAACCGCTTGACGTCCCACATTTTTAATCGCGGCTAAACTGTAGCGAACACCGTGTCCTTCTATTAAAAAATCAACCCCCGAATGATTAATGCACGGCGGGTACATGGGTACATTTAAATCTTTCATATCTTGATGGTAAATGGCTAATTTATCGGTATTATGCATATCGTAGGTTAAGGTGGCTGCAAAAAATTCCTTCATATAATTGGCTTTTAAATAGGCCGTTTGATAGGATAACAATGCATAAGGAGACGCGTGAGATTTGTTAAATCCGTACCCAGCGAATTTTGCCATTTGTTCAAAAATTTGCTCCGCCACATGTTGGTCAATTCCATGATGTACTGCACCTTTAACAAAGATATCCCTTTGAGCATCCATCTCTGATTTAATTTTTTTACCCATGGCACGTCTGAGTAAATCCGCGGCCCCAAGGGTATAACCCCCCAAACTTTGGGCAATATGCATGACTTGTTCTTGATAGACCATCACGCCATAGGTGGCCTTTAAAATGGGTTCCAATTTTGGATGAAGATAAGTGATTGTTTCATTACCATGTTTTCTGGCCAAATATTTGGGAATGTCATCCATGGGGCCAGGTCGGTACAAAGCCACCAAAGCAATTAAATCTTCAAACCGATCCGGTTGCATTTTACGCAGAACATCACGCATTCCCGCACTTTCAATTTGAAACACACCAGTTGTTTGAACATTACATAATAATTCAAAGGTCTTTGGATCTTCTAATGAAACGAATGAAATGGAAAAATTTGGCTTCGACAACCGAATATATGATGATATTTTTTCAATGATACTGAGTGTTTTAAGTCCTAAAAAGTCAAATTTCACAAGACCCGCAAGTTCGGCGTATTTCATGCTGAATTGGGTGGCTGGGATATGAGATTTGTCGTCCAAATAAAGGGGAACCAATTCCAACAAAGGACGATCAGCAATCACCACACCGGCGGCATGGGTTGAAGCGTGGCGGTAGAGACCTTCTAATTTTCGTCCCAAATCCACAAGACGCTTGACGATATCGTCATTATTATAAACCGAGGCAAAATCTGGTTCGCTGTCCAAGGCTTTGTCCAGGGTTAAAGGGTTAGTGGGATTATTTGGAATCATTTTTGATAAACGATCAACTTGATTGTACGGAATTTGCATAACACGCCCAACGTCCCGAAGCACCGCTCGTGCTTGTAATTTTCCAAAGGTAATAATGTGTGCGACCCGGTCTTTTCCAAATCTTTCTTGAACATAAGCAATGACTTCATCACGGCGGTCTTGGCAAAAGTCTATGTCAAAATCCGGCATAGATATACGCTCTGGATTTAAAAAACGTTCAAAAATCAACCCAAAACAAATAGGATCCATATCGGTAATGGTCAAGGCATAGGCAACCAAAGACCCGGCCCCCGACCCTCGACCCGGTCCTACAGGAATGCCTTTGGATTTTGCATATTTGATAAAGTCAGAGACGATTAAAAAATACCCATTAAATCCCATTTGATGAATAATAGATAATTCATAAGCGAGTCTATCACTGTATATCTCGTGTAATGAGGGGGCAATATTTTTTAAACGTTTCAATAAACCTAAACGGGCTTGGTCTTCAAGTTCTTCTTTTTCAGAGCGTCCTTCTTGGGTTGGAAAAGACGGCAAAAGTGGAGCCCTGGTATAAGGTGCAAAAGCACAACGCTTAGCAATGACATAGGTTTGTTCAATAGCCTCAGGAATATCTTCAAATAATAACAACATTTCTTGTGAGGATTTAAAGTAATGCTCTTTTGTTTCATGGCGCCGTTTGTCTTGGGAAATATAAGTTCCATCCGCAATACATAATAATGCATCATGAGCATCATAATCATCTGGAGTTTTGAAAAAACAAGAATTGGTAGCAACAACCGGGATATGATCATCAAAAGCCATAGTCATAAGAGTGTCTTCCATGTGGCCTTCTTCCGGTAATCCATGCCTTTGTAACTCAATGTACAAGCGATCCTTGAAAACAGCATGAAAACGTTTAAGGATTATATAAGCTTGATCAATGTGATGATTCATTACATATTTATTAATAGGTCCTTTGGGGCCACCCGTTAATAAAATCAGTCCATCATTTTTATTT
>JBIKYJ010000023.1:0-11828 GCA_044355315.1 Alphaproteobacteria bacterium
ATTCATTAAATGAACATAACCAGTTTCATTTTGACACAAAGCAACAACTTGAGATTCATCTATAAGTGTGAGTGTTGCACCAATAATCGGTTGGACTTTTGATTTTGCACATGTCAATGAAAATTCTAGGGCACCAAATAAATTGTTACTGTCCGTGATTGCAACGGCATTCATCCCATATTGATGGCATAGAACAGGGAAATCCGAGATATGAATAGCTCCTTCGCTTAAGGAGTATGCACTGTAATTACGTAAATGAATCAATTTTACAAATCAAGCCCTATTGATTTCCTATCGTAACATTTTTGAAAAATTTCTTTTTTCATATATATATTGCTTTACACAATTATTAAAAAAATAGGTAGTAATTAGTGAGCTCATACAATATTTTTCTTGATGAAAGATTTTTTTCATATAAATGATTATTAGGTCTTATACGCTCTATGTTATCATTATCAACCATTAGAACGTCTTTTTTAAACAAGGAAGTGATACTTGGACACAAATGGAATCCATATCTCACCAGTATAACATCTAAGCACACCTAATTAATTTGTAAAAAACGATCCACGCCTAATTGTATAGCTCGGTTGTGGTGATAGTAATACAGATCCAATCGACCCATTTTTTGATATAGCTGAGCCATGATCCACTCGTATATGGGACCCTTTTTATAGGGAAACGTATGGAGTGTATTCATGGCAACGGTTGGAGACAAAGTCATAAGGTAAGGAATCGCCATATCCAGTCGCCTTGGAGCTTGTTTAATAAAATCAAGGGTTGTTTTGGCAAGTAAATCACTCAACGCATAGTCATTATTTTTTTGAAGTAATTGATTGATTGCATTCATCATCGATAATTGTAAAAATAATGGTTTAGGGGCTATATGACGAGCGGCAATATCTAATAAATGGGCAGAAGGATTGTTTCCAAGTACAGTTGCCATATGAAGGCCCGTTGTTTCCTCATATCCCATATACTGCGGAAAATGATAAGGTTGGTACAAAGGATTAGCGGTTGGGTAGGATGCCATACAAGATATACTTTTAAAAATCCCCCACCCTAGACCTACACAACATCCAATTGTAATCCAAAGGGCCATAGGGCGACTGTTTTGAGTATGACATCCTTTTAAAAGGACGCATATACCACCTAGAATAAATGGATAACATACGGCGTCAATAAACCATGTGGAGTGAATGGCTCCAAAATAAATCAACATAATGGCACCGTGTTTAAAATGACGAATTGGCACGGCTTTTAAAATGGCAATCGGTAAGTACATAATCCATGCTAAACCAAACATCCCAATACTTAATAATAATTCTCCCCATAAATTCATGGTATGAAAAGAATACCCAAAATAAGCCCCACACCAATTGGGGGCAAATATCCCATTTTGATAAAAACAAACGGATGTGTTTAGGATTTCTTGAACAGTCGCATCGCAAAAGGTGCCAAATCCTTGACCAAACAGCAAATGCCAAGGATGATGCAAAAAATAAGATCCAATGATTTCTAAAAACTTACGCCTATGAATCAATGTGTCCATTGGTATGGTACAAATACCAACAATCATCAAAAGAGGTACGATTGCCACAATCGCTATGATCCATTTTTTATAAGGTACTAACCAACGCTGTGGAATCATCATGACGCCGGCGGCCAAAGGTGTCACACACCATGCGGTTTTGTTTTTAGAAATATACATCAAAAACACGATAATAATTGATAGAACTGCTTGAAATCTTAGTTTGTACAGGCTTAAAAATGGAATCAAACCAAGGGCAATAAATCCGAAGTAGGCCTTGTAAACATAACAATTATAATTAAAAAATGTAAGACACCCCATGATAACTGCAAAACCAAAAGCAATGGGGGCAACGTACAGTATTAAATGACGAATTTTCATGCATTCATAGAGACGTGCGATTCCTAAAAAAGACAAGATCATTAACATCCCTTCCCCCATTTGAGGAGTACCAAAAATATCCATCATGGGGTAGTTGTGACATGACATAGCACACAAAGATCCCGCTAATAACACCAACAAGTAGGATTCTGTGTAACTTAAACGATGGAGCGAACGAATACTGTAGATAAAACTCATTAATCCTATACACCATACTCCTATTACTGGCATTTCGGCAATCCACATACCATTCATCAATTTAGGAAATCCTAATACGCACAGCATAAATGACAGAGCAATGATGAGCATTTATTTAAAAAAAAGATTTTTATTAAAAAATAAATTTAAATTTATTAATGAAATATTAATTTTTAATACAAAAGCTAATTAGTTGTAATTTTAATCAGAAAATATTTTTTTAAATTTTAACCGCATTGCACATTTGAAGAAATAGATACATTTCCTTTTAAATTCAAAATTTTGGATGTGGGGTTGTATTCCACATTGTCTGCAACAATATATGTATTGTCAATAGATCCTTTGATTCCTTCTGTCCCAAATACATACCCTGTTTGATGGTTGTAATTAAGCTGATTCGACGTCAAATTAATATCATCAACATCATTTTTTAAAAACACATTGCCTCTTAAATTGATTTCATGGCCATCAGCATCAACACAAGCCTGTTCTGACGTTAATCTAAATTTTTTAAAACGCGCAATAGGCGATTTAACAACCATATGTCTGTCTTTTAAATGAGCACTATGAGCTGATAATGTCAAAATATCTCCTTGAGCATTTTTTTTTTTGAAAGAAATACTTTGAAATGCCCCTTTAGCATAATCTCGTTGATCAACATTTTTAATGTTTTTTGAATAGGCAGGTAAATCTTGTGGTGACATCAACACAGATAACCCTAAAAAGCTTCCTCCAACTACACACACTATACGTTTAATCATATGATGACATCTTTTAGAATAAATATATTATAGTGCTTTTTTAAAATCTTATCCAGACCTTTTGTAAAAAGGCATATCTTTGGTATTAAAAACCTTTTCCAATATTTTTAAATGAGATAATGAAGTGGTTTGACATACAAGAAAAGCACGTTCAAATAAATCTTCCAGATAGATCGTCAGATCTTTATCCTCATGAATCATTTGACACAGACGAAATTTTGGAACACCACTTTGTTCTGTTCCAAGTAATGCCCCCCCTCCCCTCAGTTTTAAATCCATATCCGCAATCTCAAAACCATTATTGGTAGAGCATAAAATTTTCAACCGTTTTTTTGCAATAAAGCTGAGTTCTTGTCCATATAAAAGAATACAAAAGGAATCATGTTCTCCGCGCCCTACCCTCCCCCGCAATTGATGAAGCTGCGCCAAACCAAAACGATCGGCATTTTCAATCACCATAATGGATGCGTTAGCCACGTCTACCCCCACCTCGATCACAGTTGTGGATACTAAGAGATCAATCGCCCCCTCTTGGAATAGTCTCATTACATTCTCTTTATCAACACCTTTCATTTGACCGTGCAATAAGGCAATTCGAACATTTGGCATTGTTTTTTTTAAATCGTCATAACGCTCCATAGCAGGTGTTAACACATTATTTTTGGATTCTTCAATGGCAGCACACACCCAATACACCTGCCGCCCTAATTGTATTTGTGATGTCAAAGATTTTTTCAATTGATCAATCTTCTCCATAGAGGACGCCGTTGTGGTAATTTCTCCTCTGCCCTTTGGTTTATGTAAAATGTGGCTCATCTCCATATGGGAAGAATGGGCCAAATACAACGTACGCGGTATAGGAGTCGCGGTCATTGACAATACGTGTGGCATCATATGTCCCTTTTGAGTAAGAAGTAATCGTTGTTTTACACCGAAACGGTGCTGTTCATCAATAACAACAATTGTGAGTTTTTCAAACTCTACGTGTTCTTGTATTAAGGCGTGGGTGCCAATAATAATATCGACATGACCATCTTTTAAATCTTGTAAAATTTTTTGACGTTCTTTTCCCTTTTCTTGAGAAGTCAGTAAAGCAACACGGACACCTAAAGGTTCACAGTATAATTTTAAATTTTTAAAGTGTTGGCGCGATACAATATCCGTTGGAACAAGTAATGCCCCTTGGGAATTGTTCTCAACGGCTCTGAGTAACGTCAACAAAGCCACAATTGTTTTACCACTACCCACATCCCCCTGTAATAGACGGAGCATAGGTTTATTCTGACTTAAATCATGATCAATATCTTTTAAAACGTGTATTTGATCATCGGTCAAGGAAAAAGGTAAATTGTCCATCAGCTTTGACCTTAAATGATCTTTAAGAGTTAAGGAATACCCTTTGATTGTCTCATCTATGACTTCACTTTTTAAAACACTGGCATGATAAGATAAAAATTCGTCAAAAATCAACCGAGATACGGCTTGTGATTTTAAAGGATTTAAATCATCATGATTGTTGGGGTGATGAACTTGTTCAAGGGCATCCTTAAATGATGGAAATTGATAAGCTTTTAACACATCTACACTTAACCATTCAGATATCTCGGGCAGTTTTTTTAAAAGGCTTCGAACCATTTTTATAATGTATAAATTTTGTGTGACATGGGAAGTGTATACGGGGCTTATTCCTACAATCTGCGATGGATCCATTTGCAAAAAAATAGGATGGATGATTTGTGTGCCAAATGGACCCTTTTGGAGACGTCCCATAATGCAAGCCTTATCACCAATTTTTAAAGATTTTGCAATTTTACTCAAGGTCTTAAAAAATATGAGTGTGAGACGTTGCTCGCACTCATCTTGAACAATCAATTGAATTGGACGCGCTGATGATTTAGGCACAGATATAACGGTCACGTTAGCAATCATATCCGTCCCAGATGATACCGTCCTAGCATCACACATTATGACTCTATGATGAATATCCTTGGGCAGAGTCAATAAAACATCAAACATGTTTAATCTTATAATTCATATAAGGGAAGTGTTTGAATACTCGCAGAATGCATACCACGGTCAAAGGCGTCTTTTAATAAATCTTTGACTTTTCTGTGGGCCTTTAACAAAGGTAAATCATTAAAATCTTTTGATTTTATAACAATCTTTAAATGGGAGGGGACATCTTCAAAGGATTCAAAATGATTTTTATGAGAGTCCGATAGATCATAAATCTCGATCATTGGGTTCGACAAGCCTTTGTTTAAAATATCATAAATATCTGCAATTTTCATAAGGATTCCTTTTCCAAAAGACAGGTTATGTTTGGTCTATATATTTTATAATAGCTTTTTTTAAGATAAAAATTGCAATGGATTCCCGTTTCCACAGGAATTTTAAGATAAATAAAAACAGTAAGATTTTAACAATCTTACTAATTATAAGTATAATTATATGATGGTTATTTTTGATGAGGGCAGTCTTAAAATGTATCAGGACTTTTACAACAAGCCTCAATGTCAATAAAAAAGGGAGGGGATTAAAAAAAAATCCCTCTCTTTTTTAACTACGTTTTTGGATTTTTTCAATATGAAAAAGCTTTATCTTCTTTTGTTCTGGTGAATCTTTTTTAGCTCTTTTTCTTAAAATATTTAGTGAATCTTCTGATTCTCTTTTTCTTACAACAAGATTAGATGATTCCTGTTTCGTCCTCGATTCATAAAAAACAAAAGCTTTCTCACAATTTTTTGTGGGACAATCAAACATATTTAAACAAATTTTTCCCAAACAATAACATGTATTTTTTTTAAAATCTAAAGTTCTGTCTATTTGTATCTCTGGTAAAGGAGTTTTTTTGATATTTTTTTCTAAAAAAAGATTATCAACTTCACTCATACGATTGGTAGGACGATCAATAAATTTCATGTCAACAGTATTTTTCGTACTGTAAAAGTCTGAGGCTTTATTTTTTTCATTCATAGGCGCTCTAATATCAGGTTTTATATGAATTGGAAGTTTAACAGGCGCAGGATCCAAATTAAAATAAAATGACTTTATAAGTTGATTAAAAGAAATTTTAAAATTTTTATGATCATCTACAAGATTTACAACATTTTTAAATTCTTGGGTATTCCTTGTAAATACGCCTACTAAGAATAATAAGATAACTTTTTTGTCATGAATAGAACATTTTTGATTCATTAATTTAATAATATTTGTATGAGAAAAAGTCCTCTGATCACGAATAAAGCGTTCTAAAAATAATTCTTTATCTTGTTTTGATATTTGTTGATCTAACGAAAGAATGTTTCGTATATTATTTTGGCTCTTTTTTAAAACAAGAGGAACCTCTTGACTTATACTATTATCTTGAAACATATGAGGTTTTTTATAAATTTTACAAGCTGAAGAGGAAGATTGAAAATCTTCCTTCGTAGTACTTACACCACAAGCGATCATCAAAAGCACATAAAAAAATTTAAGCATTTAAATAGATGCGTCTAGATTTTATAAATATTATAATTTATAAAAATTATAATTTAGTAAATATTTATCTTTGAGATATTATTTTTTTTGTTACACAAATACTTAAACTAATGACAACAATATACAATGCTAACAACATAAAAAATGTCATTTTGATAGACGATAAATTTGACGTTTTCAAAATGGCCATTTGGGTTGGTATTTTTTCATAAACAACCCATGGTTGGCGCCCATGTTCCACTACAAACCATCCACATAAAATAGCCAACCATGGCAAAGGCCATATCCATTTTGTGATTGTTAAAAATAACGAAGAATAAGTAGACCCTTTTTTTAAAAATGTAACGGCATATATAAAATAGGCAAGAAGTAAAAAACCAATCCCAACCATCACACGAAATCCATAAAAAATAGTGACAACAGTTGGAACTGTTGCCTGAAGAGATGACTCATTTTTTGGATAACATTTTTTTAATAAATCAAATCCTGTGTCACCCAACTCTATTTTTCGTTTGTTTATTGCCATCAATTCTTTGATACCCATGATTTTTTTATCACAAGAATGGTGAGTTAATATACTTAATAAACAAGGTATTTGAATACAATAATGATGTTTAAATTTTTTAGCATCAGGATAGGAAAAAATAATCATCGGGACCGAAGAAGACGATTCAAAAATTCCTTCCATCACCGCAAATTTCATGGGCTGGTGTTGCTGGCACAATCGACTTTGATGATGACCAGAAACAATGAGAATAATTGCCGACCATAACCCGATGACACTGCCTAAACGTAGTAATGTCCGACCGTCTTGGGTGAAGGTTTGACGCCTTAACCAATAGGCCCCTAGCATCATCACAAACATGGCACCCACCATGTGTCCACTAACCATCGTGTGGAAAAATTTGGCCTGGGCCACATCGTTCATCACGATATCCCATAAGGAATTTAATGTACATGTGTCAGGACCAAAAGATACTCCTACCGGTTTTTGCATCCATGCATTGGCAGACAAAATCCAAAACCCAGATAGATGGGTAGCAACACAAATGCCCCAAGCAATGAGTACATGTGTTTTTTTTGAAAAATATCGATATCCTGCATAATACAAACCAATCAATGCGGATTCAATAAAAAATGCGCTCATTCCTTCAATTGATAATATTTTTCCAAAAATTTGGCGAAGGTATTTCGTAAATGGACCTAAATGGGTTGCAAATTGAAATTGTAAAGGAATGCCTGTCACAACCCCCATGGTAAAATGGACTGTAAAAATTGAAATGAGAAAATATGACAAATTCTTAAGACGATCATCCTTTTGTATGAGATCGCACGTTTGTAAAATACATAAAATGAGAATGAGTCCTATAGTCAGTGGCACAAATAAAAAATGCACAGACGCACTGAGGCCAAATTGGACACGTTCCCACATCAATGATGATGATTTTTATCAGTTGGATCTAAGGGTTTATGAGGTAACTGCAATCTTTTTTTACGTTTTTTAAAGACACGGGTCAACAAATGTCTAAGAGACCAAAAATGACGAATACTATAGGATAATTCTTTGGGATCGCAATAACGTTTTGTAATTAACATCCAAAGGGGGCTGGTAATTAGAGATAATACCGTTAATGCAATAATTAATTTTTCTCCAAAGGGACTTAAAATTTTCACACTTTGCGCAACTGATACCAACAAAAAAGCAAACTCTCCAATTTGTCCCAATGATACGCTAATGAAAAAAGCTTGTTGAAAAGGAACACGCAAAATGGTAAGGGCTCCCAAATTAATTAATGTTTTAATCACCGTTACAACAAACAATAACGTTAAAATATTTTGCCAATATTCAATGACAAATTGTACGTCTAGTAGCAAACCAATGGATAAACAAAATGTCATGAGAAGAGTGCTTTGTATAGGCTTAACTGTTTCCAAAATCATATTGCGTTCGTGACAATTTCCAAGAACAAGACCCGCTAAAAATGCACCATAAGCTTCGGATAAACCAATCATCCCAGACACAAGAGATGCCCCAAAACACACCATTAAACTGACCAAAGGAATGAGATCTGTCTCACCAACGATACGATCAAATAGTGGCAACCTGATACGCTGTCTTTGGCTGAGGTAAAAAATTAAAATAATGATTAATCCAATAGCAAATGATAATTTTAAAACAAGGGCTAGACCATCCAAAGCCGAGGCACCGGATGAACGAATCATGATGATCATTGGAACAATCGCTAAGTCCTGAGCAATTAAAATACCAATGGCTGTTTGACCTGTATCTGTCACATATTCCCCTTGGCTTTCTAAAACTTTAACTACAATAGCAGTTGATGAGACAGAAATCACAAACCCCAACAACAAAGATAAATGAAATGACCAATTAAAAATTTGAGATAAACTGAGCGTAACAAGGACACTGAGGGTAATTTGTAAAATTGCACAAAATGTTGATACACCCCAAATCTTTTTAAAGCTTCGCAGGTTTAACTCCATACCAATCACAAACAATAACAATAATACACCAAGTTGCGATAATTCACTGACATGATCACGAGATTGAATAATTCCCATTCCTGACGGGCCCAAAATAATACCAACCATAATGTAGCCCAAAATTGGTGGTTGTTTTAAAGCAGATAAAGAAATCCCTCCAAACAAAGCAGCCGCAACAACCAACACAATTTCATTTAAAAAATTCCCATGCATACAATGCGCAAAACAATAAAAATCATAGTAGTTAATTGTAACATGGACTTTTAAAACACATCAAAATACGATTGTATTTAAGGTTGTCCGAATGAGGGACCTTATTTACATATCAGCTCAGAATTATGACATATTTCCGTTGCCACGGGCATTATAAGATGAGTAAAAAAATAAAAATTCGGATAACTTTAATAGGGCTGACTGTATAAGTTTTTGTCACGAACTCAATGTAGGTTATGACTTTAATTTTAAAAGATTAAGCTAATCGCCTGACCTAGCATATCGGGCAAATTGTTGCATTCTTCTTTTGAAAAGGAGGTAAGAACATAAGATGCGACGTCTTGTTGATGATGAGGACGACCGATCCCGATCCTTAGCCTTTTAAAGTTTTGCCCTATATGAGATGCAATACTTTTAAGGCCATTATGTCCAGCCAACCCCCCCCCCTCTTTCACACGAATATCGTTAAATTTTAAATCCAATTCATCGTGACACACAATTAAATCCTCGATTTTCCATTTATAAAAAGATAGAAATTGAACCAAACTATCTCCACTCAGATTCATAAATGTTTGAGGCTTAATAAGAAAAACCGTCTCTCCTTTGATTATCGTCTCCGCCCATAAAGCCTGGAATTTTTTTTTAAACACCACACCTTGAGCGTAGACAATAGTATCCACCACCATAAAACCAACGTTATGGCGTGTCATTACATACTTGTCCCCAGGATTTCCTAGTCCCACAATGATTTTCATAATTTATCTAAATCAGATTCCACATCAATACAAATAGGTTGTTGATCCAAAACACATCCGCCAAATTTTAACCCTAAAGACAGGGCAGTTAATTGCTCTAGATCTTCTTGAAGGGCAATTTTTGACACCGGATTCTTCATAAATGTTTCAAGAGCATGTTTTTTATAAATATAAATGCCAACGTGGCTGTAAAAACCTTCAAAACCTTTTGGATCTTTTATAAAGGGAACTGTTTGTCTTGAAAAATAAAGAATACGACCAAAAAAAGGTTTTGAGAATAATGGATCAAAAACGGCCTTTACAATATTGGAGGATTGAATATCTCTATCATTATCAATAGGGCAAACGGCAGTTGCAATATCAATGTCCATATAATCAAAACAGGACAGGATTTTGTCCAACGCATCTAAAGGGAAAAACGCCATATCACCTTGAATATTAATAATATAATCTACGTCCAAAGGAACCGATTTTGATGCTTGGTGAACACGATGAGTCCCACTTGGTAAATGTGGGTCTGTCACAATCGCCTTCCCCCCAAAATTCTCAATAATCGTTTTTAACTGATCACAACAAACTGCCGCATAAACATCTGTTTTAACTGACTGCTGTGCTTGCTCATAGACCCTTTGAATTAATGGTTTCCCATCAATATTGGCTAATACTTTTTTAGGAAACCTCTTTGAATCTAAACGAGATGGGATAATGATAAGCGTTTTTTTCATAAAATTCAAACCTCTGTCTTCTTTGTAGCACCCACTTGAATATGGTATCGCAATAAATTTTTAATACGTTTTGATGATTCTTGCTTCATCATCACCAAATCTTGCCCCATCAAAAATGCGTATTTTTTTGATAAAATTTCCATCTCTAAGGCTAACTTTTTTTCTTCTTGTTCTACAAATCGATCATACAAATCGTTAATTTCTTTTAATGAATCTTCTTTTAAAATAGGAAGCTCGCTCAAAGATTTACGTGTTTTTTTAACAGTATTGTCAAAAACAGCATTTTTTTGATCTAAATCCGCAATTAAATTTTTAATGTCGTGGCGTTTTTTATCTATGATATGAATTACTTTATGATAAAACTTTTTGTACATCAAATATAAAAAAATTGTAAAGCTTATAATGGACACGAGATATCTTCTAAAGAGGTTTTAAATTTTTTTTCAATAGCTGCTGTGTGATGTGGAACGATCAGAAGGATATCTTTTTCAATTTTCTTTAAATCAGTTTCCCACTTTTCGATGACAACCAAGCGATCTTGTTCTAATTTTTTTTCAAGAAATTGGATTTTATCTTGATGTTCTTTACGTAATTTTTCTATTTTTTCTTCTAAAATTTTACAATGGTAATCCTTGATTTCCTTTAATTCTTTTTTATATTCATATACTAACGTTGAACTTAAGGATACTTTCTCTTGATAAGATTGTTTTTTACTTTCAACATGTTGATGCCTTTGAGTATTAAACTGTTGAAAACGTGGTAAGAAATAATTTTTAATGAATAATACACATAATCCAAACCCAGATATTAACCAAAAGATGATTGAAGGATAAAACGAGATGTCAAATTGTGGCATAATCGTTTGACCTTAAACAACAAACAACAACAACATAACAACAACAAAGATAAGAAGGGCAATGGATTCAGTCAGCGCAAATCCCAATAACCCAACGGGAAGCAAATCATTTTTTGCAGAGGGGTTTCTTCCAATTGATTCAATCAACTTGGAAAAAATTTTTCCAAGACCAAGACCGACCCCCATCATTCCAAGGGTAGCAATCCCTGCGCCAATCATTTTTGCAGCTTGTACGTCCATTTTTATGTATGCATGACTTTTTTACTATTATGACATTTTTTATGCATCATAATCAAAAATTGTATGAGTTCATGACATTTACATTAGATCAACTTCCTGTAAAACATCAAAGAGCCAATTCAAAATGACAAATACCCGCAATTAAATCTAAGGCCAAATCTTTTGCGGCGATTCCTATTCTGT
>JBIKYJ010000084.1:0-3969 GCA_044355315.1 Alphaproteobacteria bacterium
CTCCTTTTCATTTACACTCTTGTTCAGCTCTTGTATTGTCTGCTTATTTGTATCGAGATCCTTCTGCAGATCTTGTATTTGCTTAGCCTTTGCATTTACGTCATTCGTCAGATTTTCTATTTGCTGGATCTTTTGAAGATGTTGTTGTTTTTCATTCGTTAGATAATTCTTTTCTTCCTTTAGTAATTTTTCCACTTCAATTATTTTAAGATTTAAATCATTTTTTTCACTTTTTGAAATTGTTTCTTGATACTGAAGAGTATTTAGTTTTGATTCTAAAGTTTTTATACTACTCTGAAGTTTCTGTGCATCTTCCATATGTTTTTTAATGACCTGATGATGAGCATGTTTTTCGAATAATTCTTTTAGTAGATATACTGGTAAGTCTTTGTATTTAGAATGGTCTGTATTTTTACCAGATTCCAATATTCGCATTAAAGTACTTTCTTTAATTAAATTTTTCAATTCATCCCAATTACTGTTGACATACGTATGGACCTGTTTTTGTTCTTCTGTGTTTAAACCCGCAAATGTTGATGTGTTCGTCGCATTCTCCAAAGGATGATTTCGATTATTCTCCATAGTAAAACTGAAACCAATGGCGGCGGTGGTGGTTAATAATTTAATAATCATTTTCTCATTTTAAATATCTGATAATAATTAAATATATCAAAAAGACGATAAAAATGTCAAATTTGTTTTTTTGCTAAATAATAAAAAAAAAATATCATATTTAATAATACTTACGTTTAACAAAATGAACAACCATTTTTTAAAGCATTGTTTAACAGTAGCCGTTTTAATTAACAGCGCTATGTCAATTGCACAAATTTCAACTGCACCAAAGTCAATAAACTCATTCGTATCAGGTTTTTATGTAGGAGGTGGCCTGGGTACGCTTATTAATCGATCATCCATTGATGATACGTATATTTATATCCCTGCACCCAGATCGGGATATTTATCACACTCAGAAAAAGTGTCCAATAATAATGATTATCAAAATACAAGCTTATTGGGCGAATTATTTGTTGGTTATATTAAATTTATTAAACATGTTGGATTTGGTTTAGAAGTATCCGCCAAATATCATCATTTTAACCAAAATTATGGAGGCATAAAGATATATCATGTGCGAAACCCCGGGGTGGTGGCGAGTGAGATTGATTACACAAGATCAATGTCCGCCAGTTTAGGATTTAATATGGATGCTATTGCGGGGGCTTTAATCACGCCATCCAATTTTTTATATGGCTTCATTGGATTTGACATCAATCGATTTGGGTATAACTTTAATTGCGTAATGCTGGGAATAAATATTATAGGAAGAGAGTTGTTGAGTGAGAAAGAAAATTCTCAATTCCACAGAAATTATACGAAAAAAAGTTTTTCAATTGGAGTTGGATTGGATCATCAGATTGGAAATAATTTAAAGTTAGGTGCCAAAATTCGGTTCACAGCGTATCCCGAAGCATCCTTTAAAACGCCAATAATGGGTGCAGGAACCATGGTAGAAAACGTAGGCTCCTTTGATTTTAACGAAAAATCAAATGCCATCAGCATATCTATGCGTGTGAGCTATACATTTTAAATTGTGATTAAAAAAAAAGGTGGGGCAGACTCGCTTAATTCATATATTACAATTATTCTAAGGCGCCATTTAAATAAGGCGCCTTTCAGCACATCAACATCATGGCGGCATATATGTCATTTTCCCTCACGCTCTTTTTTTGTCATACCCATTCTTTTTCATGCCCATGGCAAGACGGAATTCATTTAATAGGAATAAAGCTCATGTGAAAGTATTTTTTCTTTCACATGAAATCTAATGAATCTTAGGAAAATTTCGATCTTACTTTTTTTATGAATTGCCGTACACAGTTTAGACAAGAAATTTTTCCATGATCAGTATCTACATCGCGCTGTTTTTCTTTCATTCTCAATTCTTCTTGACAATAACTGCTATTAAAGGATATAATAGATTTAGATTGTACACTTTCTTCTTCTTCTTCTTCTGAATTTTTTGCATGGAACGTGTTCTGATAAGATTTAATATTTTCAGTGCCATTTTTTTTATTTCTTCTTACAAAAAAAAATAAATTATGATTTTTAAAATTTTCAGTGTTAGAATATTTTTCTGAGCTCTGATTTATTCTTTTAAATAAAGATCTGTATTGTGAAAGGCTGTATTGTGTTGACTGTTCGTCATTCGAAGTACCCTCTTGACTTTTACTGCCTGAAAAAATGCCATTTTTTTTAAACGGATTTTTGTGAAGAAACTTATTTCTTTCCTCCATGGTGTTGTTCAAATTTTTAAGTTTTTCCTGATATTCTATAAATATTTTTGAAAAGCGATTGTCTTGGTTATGGATGTACGCAATTGGTCCTGCTCCTATTTAAGAAGCTATCGCTTTTTCTTTTTTATGTTCAAGAGAAAAACTATAGCTAATTGCAGTAGTGCTGATTAACAATTTAATAAGAAAATGCCTCATTTTTTAAATATATTTACTTTCATAATTAATTTTATTAATTTATAACAAAGATGTCAATAAAAAATACAACGTTCGTTTAAAGATGTTTAATAATTAATGAAAGATCAATGTCTTTTTGAATAGATAAAAATCTGTCAAAAGCAGATTTATTTGAATTTAAGCCATTTAAATGATTGATAACCGTTTTATATAAATCACACTGCTCAACAGATGCAGATTGAAAAATATCACAAAAAATATCTTGAAAATTTTTCATCCGTGGGCCGCATATCACATCATTTCCTAAACAAAGTGGCTCCAAAGGGTTGTGTCCTTCTACGGCACAAAAACTGCCCCCCATGATAACGACCCCTTTTAAAGAATACAATGTCCCCATTTCTCCAATCGTATCTAAAATCCAGATATGCCCTTGAGGATTCATTTCCTCACTTCTTTTGGATACAATTAAAGAGCGACTTTGACATTCTTTAAAAATCACATCTGCTCTGTGGGGGTGTCTTGGCGCAATCAACATCATCACATCTGGAATGTGTGCACGAACTTTATCGTAAACATCCATAAAAAAAATCTCTTCCTCAGGATGAGAACTTGATACAATAAAAAAATGTCGACCTTTAACCATGTTTTTCAGATTTATTAAAAGGTTCTTATCAATAGGTAAATCTTGGGCTATATATTTTAAATTAGGCATCAAAATAGCTTTGGTTAATCCAAATCGATAAAATGCTTGTAAAACATGTTTTGTTTGTACCCCAATAAATTTTGCATGATTCAATAATTTTTGAATCATGGTTTTGTGTTTTATCCAAAAGTTAATGGTTTTGTCTGACATTCTTACATTGACAAAGACAAAAGGAATCCTATGTTTAGAAGTCATAGAAATCATGATTGGCCAGATATCTGATTCAACCAAAACAAATGATGATGGTCTCCAAAAGTTTAAAAATCGTTTGATAAACAATGGATGATCCAAAGGAACCGTTTGGTAGTATGCTTTAGGGGGTAATCGTTTTTGTAAAAACTGTGCACTGGATTTTGTCGTTGTTGTCATTAAAATAGATGTATCTTTTTCACGGAGCAGAGTATAAATCAGCGGCATAGCGCTTAATGATTCACCAACGCTTGCACAATGTATCCAAATAATAGGTCCATTAGGGCGTAATATGGAAGGAATTCCAAATTTGTTTTTTAAACAATATTCTTTTTGACGAAGAAATCTGATCACTCCCCACACATAATAAAAAGGCGTTAGTAAAATGGATAAAATTCGATACGTATGTAATAGCATTACACTTTATACACTTCCACCTTGATGAGTTTTAAACGAATTTTTGCATTGTCAATACCTGGGCATGGGCAAATCATTTCCGTAATGATACCTTCCTTTAAAAATGTGATGGACATGTTGCATTGCGGCGTCATCATATTGTTGTGATAGTCAAACATATTTAATTGAGCTACCCATGGTTTTTGTTTG
>JBIKYJ010000102.1:0-3961 GCA_044355315.1 Alphaproteobacteria bacterium
TCTTCTTTTTTCCCCTCTCTTCTTCTATCTATCTGTATTATTATTGTACCTATTATACCTTATTATTAAATAATAATAATATTAATAACTTATGTTAAAAAAAAGGTAATATTTTAGGTACAGAAAAGGTACAAAGGTACACTTTTTTTTGGCAAGTGTGGTAAAATTCTGCGCAGGTACAAAAAATGTACCTGTACCTAAAATTGTACCTTTTTATTGTACCTTTTTTAGCGCTTAGATGCGTAGAACATTTTATCTTTTATAAAGATGCTTTCTTGCTCTGTGAGGTCATTGATAATTAAATCTCTTTCTGGTTTTTTAATATCTTGGAACCTATTTGAGATTGCTTTCCTAGAGGTGGCCTCTCCTTTGATTGTCCTGCTCTTGATATATCTAAGGATGTGGTTTGCTTTGCGCCCATAATCAGATTCAGCAACACTATCGTTTAAATAAACAAGCATATTGTGCACAATAGCATTTACGTCTTTTTCTGCCCATTCGATTGACTTAAAATCTAACGGCTTTTCTAAGTAATCGTTTGGATTAACCATACAGTGGTGGAGGAGAGCGAACTTGTTTATGAAATAATATTTTCTCGTAATAATCGAGAAGAATTTATGATCCTGCATAGTTCTTTTCTCTTTCTCAAGCTTTAGATGGAGAGATCGATCATAGGCTTTAGCCTCATTAGTTACTTTTACATTATAAGGTGTAAACTTTTGATCTGAATCATTCACTTTTAAAAACGGCTCATCTCCTTTAAAATTTTTTACGGCTTTTATGATCTCCCCAGGAAAAGGAGGATTGAAATCATCCACATACGCCTGCTCTTTATAGCGATCCTCAAAGAAGTATAGAAACCTTGAACCGAAGCCAGTCTCAAAGACATTCTGGGCAGCATAGCGGTTGAATGCGGAAGTAGTTGATGTCATGAGAACATTTAAGTATGGAGAGAACACATCACCAATAGATGTTAAATCTTTTCCGTTTTTATTTTCTGTCATCATAAGCTTCGGAGTGAACGCTCTCCCAGGGTAATCAAAAAGATCCGTTAGACATTCTCTAAGACCAAAGTTCATCCGATCACTTGTAATTCTTTTTAAAAGAGTTTCAGCTTCATTGATAAAGTAGCATTGTTCTCTGCCCTTTTTTGTAAGCGCAGTCAGTACTACGCTATCAGATGTAGGCGAGCTTGAAGCTATTAAATTTTTTAAGCCACAAGCAGTTAGTAAGTCCTTTGATCTTTTAAAGGAGAAATCTTTTCCAAACCCAGATGGAGCCACCCCATATAGATATAAGTTAGCTGCGGTACCTTTATAAAATATTTTATTACCGATGAGTATTGAGAGTAAATTTAATACGTTCATGTGGCACAACTGTGATCTTTGAATGGGTGAATTCTTATATAGATCATCAAACAGAACTGCTCCAAAACCTTCGAGTTTAGCCAAAGATTTAAAGTTCTTTTTTGCTTCCTCAAACATTGGCTTTTCTCTCGGAAAATCCACATCGACTACTGAGGGCTTAAAGTTTCTCTGGGTAGCCGTTTTTAATACCGACTCATACAATTTATTAGCAGCATCTTTACCTTTATGAGTTTCACCCTCATCTGTAAAATACGGTGGGTTATGATTTTTATTATCATACTCAGTAAGTTCGTTAATTGTTTCTTCTTTAGTTCTGCCATTCGAGAAACTAGCAAAGCATTGAGAGACAAGTGTATTATGTCTTCCTGTAGTATTTTTTCTTGGCAAATTATCTTGAAATGGTTGCAGGTATCTTGCAACATCGTCCATAAAATTTGGAGGCAATAACGGCAAATCGTCTATGTCAACTTCATGTAATGGGATGCCAAGCCACTCGTATTCGTATCCATTTTCATGCATGGAAGGAGGGATAACAGTTTGATTGCCAGTTGATAAAAGCTCAACTACAACGTCTCCATTCAGACGTATTTTTCTGTTATCCTCGTTATTAAATGCGAAAAAATAATTATCCCCCTTTTCCCTATTCCCTCTTTTACCAGAATATAACGGAGGCAATAACTTATAGATTGCTTCTTTATGGGCAGAATCCTTCAAATCAATATCTATACAAATAACCTTAGATCTAATCCCTGTTAATAACCCCATATTGTCCCCTATTTTTTGGGGAGAATTAAAAGTATTAAACTGCCAATTCTTTTTGCATATCTCTGGGTTTTTATTTTCTAGAGGAATTACTATTAAATCTTTATCGTAAAACTTTTCATAATTTTCATTAAAAACTTTATTCACTTAATCCCCCCATGGACACTTTGAAAAGTATTAGAAAGTAAACCCTAACTTGGCCTTACTGAAATCGAAATCAGAATAATGGAGATACTCTTTCCTCACTATATCTTGGGCTAAATGTAACTTAGAGGAGAAAGTACACCCTTTATGGAAAAGACGAAATTCAACCCATAACCCATGTTGCTCACAGCTCCATAAATTTAAATATGACAATCCTCGAACATTAGTTGGGCATTGTATGACATATCTATTCGTGTCCACGACAATAAACTCTCCGTACTCGCCAACTATCATTAAGCTAGTTACCTTATTCTCGTCTTTACTACTGAATATAAATGTCATTTTCGGGTGGTTGAAACACTGATCTTTCCGGTACTCTTCCTTAGAATTTTCTGGTAGTACGGAAGGGCATTTTAATTCATTTTCAAACTCAAAATGGAATTCCCTCAGCAAATATTTAAACAACTTTACTAAGTGTAGTTCTTCTTGGTCATTCTTTTCCATGGAAACCTCCTATAAAAACCCCCACAATCCACCATCAGGATAGCAGGGGTCATATTTTGCTCTTGCGAGCGGTGAATTTAGTTTTGTTAATGGTGTGAAAAATTTACAGAGTTATTTTTTAGAAGTCAAGCGCACCAAACATCGACAAGATGTGGCACAAATGATCGAAAGTTCAATACGCTCAACTTGTTTACAAGATAGTTGTATTGGTATAGTTTCGTCAATAACAAATTCTAAAAGGTGGCACAAATGGAAATCAAACAAACTAATAAAGTTACTGCGACTAAAATTAATTGCCTTATTTATTCTCCTTCAGGTCATGGTAAAACAACACTAGCATCAACATTGGATGGCAAAACACTGGTTCTATCTCTTGAAAGTGGGCTTCTTTCTTTAAGAAATTTTAACATTGATTACGTAGAGATAACTGGATCAAACGGCATTGAGAGGATTAATACATTAAAAAAGTTGCTGCCTGAAATAGTTGCAAGTGATTACGACAATGTTTATATTGATTCATTGAGTGAGATATCATCTGCATTTGTAGACGTAGCAAAAAAAGATTTCCCCGATGTGAGACAAACAATGCCGATGTATGGGCTATATAATGAGCTTATGACTAAGTTTATTAAATACACTAGAGATATGAATAAAAATATCTTCTACACTGCCTTAGAAAAGGTTGATAAAGATGAACTTAATAGAAGATTTATGCTCCCTGATATTGTTGGATCAATAGCCCATAAATGTCCGGCATACTTTGATTTTGTCTTTAACTTAAGAGTCTTTGAGAAAGACAATATAAAAGTGAGAAAGCTTCTCACAAGAGCGCAAGATGGCTATTTGTGCAAAGACCGCAGTGGTGAACTCTCAGAGTACGAGGATGCTAACTTAGGCTTAATTATAAAGAAGGTTTTTAATGAATCTGACAAAAACAAGGCGACCTAAGTACGGTAGTGCCGTTCATAATGCTAAGTTAAACGAAGCAAAAGTGATTGAGATAAGATCTCTTCATGTCGAGGGAATGAGCAATAAAGATTTGGCAATCAAATACAATGTAGGAAAGTCTCTGATTAATAGAATAGTAAACAGACGTATGTGGAAACACATATAACAAAGGGGAAACAATGATTTTAGATCTTGAAAATGTAAGTGACAGTAATGTAATGCCAATGGGCGAGTAC
>JBIKYJ010000085.1:0-3875 GCA_044355315.1 Alphaproteobacteria bacterium
CTTTGATGCTGTTCAAACCACATAGTTTAATAACCATATCAAAAGCTGTTTTGACCATATATTTAAATCTGTCAGGGTCTTGATCAGTTGCGGTATGGTTGTGATGCATCATATGGTTAAACCGATTGATTCTTGTGATCGCACCCACAGGAGCCATGATAAACATATCTGTAACCAAGTCATTTAAATAGATGTTGTCATGTAACCGCCGATGCAAAGCATCGTGACCAATAATAAACAAATGATAATAGCTTGCGCCAATCAAAGGAAAAGCAATTACTTTCCAATAAATCTCTGGATTGTGGTAAAGAAAAAAATAAATAGCAATTATATAAGCCCATGCTTGTAAGATTTTGAAAAAAGCTATAGGGAAAGATAATTTTGAAAAATCTTTAATTTCTTGTTTTGTTAATAATTCATCACGATACGGATAATAATTCTGCATGATGTATAAAAAATAACTGCGTAAATAATTGTATCATAATTTTAACTTTTTTATTTTTTAAGGTAGATTGAGTTAATTGAAACAACATATTAATTTTTTTTATGGTTGAAAAAAATAATTTACTTTCTAAAAAAAACTTGATTTTTCTATTTGTCTTAATGACAATTATTGGTGCATTTTGGTCATGGAAATCTTCAGGTGTTCTCATGATGTCAAAAGCTTGGGAAGCCTATCCCACGGGATTTTCATCAATGATCCATGATTATAACTGGCCCATTATGTCTGAAAACTATTATTATCTATCCCAATGTGAGGCCTTTAGGGGTGCCACATCATCAATTTTGACTGGTGGTATTGGAGGATTTGAAATTCAACGATCCTTGTATGCCGTTTTTTGTAATATTTTTTGGTTTTTGGGAACCATGGGCAGTATGTGGATGACAAATGTAGTGTGTTGGTTTTTATCAGGGATGTCTTTGTCCTATTTTATTAAAAAACAAGGAGGATCATCCCGTCAACAGTGGATGGCTTTTCTTTTAGTTTTAGGTGGGCAAGGTTTCCTCTACAGTGTTGGAGAGTTTTCACCACATGTGATGGGATATTCTTTTCAATTTTGGATATTGGGATTATGTGCTTATTTTAATATATGGTCAAAAGAATCATCCCATTATGATGTGATGTTAATGTATGGACTGATTGGTTTGATGCAGTTTGCTTACAACTCAGCTTGGCTTAGTTTACCAATTCTCATGTATTTTCATTATCAAAGGGGTATGCGCCTTCAACATGTTGTGATTGGCTTATGCCTTGCAACCATCCCATATCTAATGTTCATATCTGGATATAAAATTTTATATCCGAATTCAACTAATATTTTAAAATCTGCCACTGTTGATTATAATACTTTTACTTATATTGTAGATTTTATCAAAACATATACTTTAGGCATGATAGAAAACATTGTGTCATTTTATGGTGTTTTGATGTGTTGCGCTTTGGCAGGCATCGGTGTATTTAAAAAATATCGTTCCTTTTTAATTATATTTTTAATCCAGTTATTAATTGCTACGCGGTTTAACATGGCTTATGGCCTTGGAAAAGGTTATGTTGTTTTTAACATTATTGCACTTCTGTATGTGATTGCATCTGAGGCATTATCGAATGTGACATCAAAATTTAAACTGTGCTTTATCTTGGGTGCGTATTATTTTTTTGCATATTCACCATTTTTGATCAAAAATAATTTTTTCCTGCAAATTTTTGAACAAGGAATCTTTTTCACACTCAATCAATTACATCAATGGGGGCCTTATGCGATACATTTATTCTAAAAAAATATATATTTTTTGGTTATTAATTTTTATAACATTGGGATGCCGTTTTTATCAATCCTTTGACATTCAAGGGTTAACATCTTTTAAAGATTTAACGTTTCAACAGCTGGGTATTTTTCTAAGTTATGGGTTGTTATTTTTTTACATGTCATACCTGTTCGTATTTTCTTATTTTTTAATCAGAAAAAATGACTACCGTATTAATCGTATTTTACTTTGTATTGTCGGATTTTTTTTGATCAGTGTGATATCTTTTTACATACAACCCGTTCAACCCCTTGATGTTTACCTAACGCGTGGAGTTGATAAAGTGAAGGAAAAAGACATCAACCAAAAAATTTCTGATTATAGAAAGCAGGCTGCTGAATCAAAAGATAATGATTCATTGGTTCGTATTAAAATGCAATTCAAGAGTTTTCCAAAAGAATTTCATGATTATTTACACTAGTGCGCAGAAGGCAAACTCGTGATGCGCGTCAAATTAGTCTCCGTTTTTGATCAAAAATTATCAACAGATGATGTCAAAAATTTTATCAATGAAAAATTCATCATAACCCCACCTGTTCCATTCAATAAGCTATCTTATCGCCACGATCGCTTAACAAAACCACTCTACCGTGAAGATGTCATGATATCTGATCATCAAGAATCTCCATCAGATCATGTATGTGTATTCTTCATGTTTGAAACTCTTGATCAAAAGCCGGTCGCGGTTTTTTATTAAACGCATACAACTATCGGCTTTAGCCGGTAGTTGTTGATAACCCCCATTTTTTCTCCCACAGGCTTAAGCACAGCAAGGTAAACAGGTGATACCCATAGTGGTGGCGGCTGTGGTGATTGATCAGATGTTCCACTTGCTTTTGACCCAGCAAGTCTTTGATCAATGGACTTGCCATAATCCGGTCTTTTGTATCTTCAGAGATCCAATGCCCAACGGGGATACTAAAGCCTTCTTTTTTACCGTAAATAATATCATGGGGTAAGCGTTTTTCCTGTGATTTTTTAAACAAATATTTGGTTGTCATGTAACGCAATTTTTTATGCGCCGGCAGACGTATGATGAATTCCGCCAGGGTGTGGTTTAAAAACGGTGTCCGCACCTCCAAAGAATGGGCCATGCTGCAACGATCGGCTTTAACCAAAATATCATCCACAAGCCATGTTTTGATATCAAAATACATATGCTGATCTATGGATTTTATCTCTTTGACCTCATCATAAAAAGAGCGAAGCCCCTTAAAACTAGACTCTACATAAGAAGGATGATCAAAGATCGTTCGCCAAAAGAAATGGGCTTGGCTCGGGTGGTAAGGGTGAGTGGTCTTATTTTATTACAAAAAAATTAAGGAGTTCTTTAAATGCTTAACACCAATCAAATTCTTACCACTTTACCAAACGGGATTCATGTAGCTATTCAATCTGAAGATTTGCCTGCTGATTCCATGGCTCAACAAGAACACTACGATAAAATTTATCACAAATACGTTGAAAATTTTTCTTATCCCCACACCATTGCCTACACAAATTATATGGATGAGCAAGTTCTAAAAGACCTTCCAACTCATTTGGGCAGTATTGCCGAAATTTGTTTTGTGGGCACGGTGAGGCGTTGCTGCTATTGAAGGATCGTTATACGTCAGGGATAGGTGTGGATATTTCACAAAAAATGTTGGAGGCGGCACAACACCGTTTGTCGTCATGTGCAGATAAAGTCACCCTTGTTCAAGGGGACGCCTTGAATATCCCCATTCAAGATGGATCCTTGGATTATGTTTTTATGTTTGGTGGTATCCATCATGTCAATAACCGGGAAAAATTATTTAGTGAAATTTATCGTATTTTAAAACCCGGGGGACGTTTTATCTTCAGGGAACCTGCCGATGATTTTTGGTTGTGGAAGGGAATCCGTAAAGTGGTGTATAGACTGTTCAGTGCATTAGACCACGAAACTGAACGTCCCCTTCGTTTAGAAGAAACCCTTCCAGTTCTGCACGATGCTGGATTTCAAAATACGACCTACAAAACATTTGCCGTTTTGGGTTTTTGTTTATTTATGAATAGCGATGTATTGGTCGTCAATCGGCTGTTTCGTT
>JBIKYJ010000086.1:0-3873 GCA_044355315.1 Alphaproteobacteria bacterium
AAGAAAATGGGCATTGGGTATTCTTCAAAAAGCAAAAACTAAACCTGAGCAATCTCTGAAAAGTATCATGAGGCGAAATTCTATCTCATTAAAGCATTTATTGAATTGTGTCAATAAAATTCTTCGTGCGTAGGCCCTGCATAAACTCATAAAAAAATTTGCGTAAATTTTAAAAATGAAATATCCTATACTTATAGGAATGGAAGGATGGCCGAGCGGTCAAAGGCAGCAGACTGTAAATCTGTCGACGTACGTCTACGTAGGTTCGAATCCTACTCCTTCCACCATTACCTTAAGTTTAATAAAAATTATTTTTAAAATTGATTGCTACTGAAATAAAGCCATTCACACTATTTGTTGGATCTGCCAAGGGTGGTGTTGGAAAATCAACTGTTACACTCGGTCTTGCAAAGGCGATGCAAAGACGTGGGGTGTCTGTTGGTGTCATTGATGCAGATATTCATGGTCCATCTTTATTGACTTTGGCAAATTTTGAAGGCAGGCATGTATTTAGTGCATCAAAAAAAATTGTTCCCCTTATTCATGAAGGAATTCAATATATCTCTATTGGAGCAATTGTCCCTCAATACGAAGCCATAGCATGGCGTGGTGTCATGGCCCAACGTGCGGTTTTGCAATTTTTAAAAGACGTTGATTTTAATGCAATTGATGTGATTTTGATCGATCTTCCTCCGGGAACCAGTGATATCCATTTCGCAGTTTGTCAGCAAACGGATCCAAAGGCAGCTATTCTTGTATCTACACCAGATCAGGTTGGGGTCAATGACACCGTTCGTTTTTACAATTTTTTAAAAAGAATGTCTATTGATGTGTGTGGAATTATTTACAACATGACCCATATGTCTTGTCCATCTTGTCGCCACACCATTTATTTGCATGACACGCACCATTCATTTCCATTGAATGAGGTCAAAATTTTACATCAACTTCCATGGTCAAAGGATTTGTCATCTCATTTCGATCATATTATTCAGGAGCTTTCCCATCATGATTACCTTTCAAAATTTCTCATTTCTTAAAAGTGTTGTCTCTATTCGCTATTTACCACAACAAGGAACAGAGGTGGCATTCATTGGTCGTTCGAATGTAGGGAAATCCTCTCTGTTAAATGCCATTACTCAAAAACCTTTGGCCAAAACATCCAACACTCCAGGACGCACCCAAATGATTAATTATTTTCATAGTCATAATCGTTATTTTTTGGTTGATCTTCCTGGTTATGGCTACACCAATGCTCCCAAGAATATAGCTGAAAAGTGGTTGCGATTATCTATTAATTATTTTAGGACAAGTCATTTTTTAAAAAGAGTTTATATTCTGATTGACGCACGACATGGTGTTAAAGAAATTGACCTTGACATGATGGAAGAATTTAATATTATGGGGTTGTCCTATCAAATTATTTTGACAAAAATAGACAAGATATCAACCCAAGAATCGCAAGACCAATTAAAATATGCTACTGAATTAACTCAAAAACACCCTGCATGCTTTCCACATGTCTTTCTTGTCAGCAGCGAAAAACGCACAGGGATGGAAGAGCTTCGACAGAACATATCAGATGTCTTGTTGCAAGAAGCTCTTTAAAATTTATTCTCAATAATAAAAAATTAATTTTGGCGTTCTCGACGGGATTCGAACCCATGGCCTCAAGATTAGGAATCCTGCGCTCTATCCAGCTGAGCTACGAGAACAACAAAAATACACATAAAGGTGGTGCCCAGAGCCGGAATCGAACCAGCGACACAGGGATTTTCAGTCCCTTGCTCTACCGACTGAGCTATCTGGGCCCATATATGAATAATAACAAAAATTTAAATACATGGCTATTTTTTTTGAAAAAAAAGCAGTTACAGTGTGTGAGGAGATTTTTTTTCTAGATCATCAATAGATTGTCTGCAGAATTGACGTCTGACGTGACGTAAAATCTACACTTAAAATTTAACTTTTTTTTAATTAATGATATAATGAAGTGTTATTAGAAACCAAGATATTATGTTTTCATGAAAAAATTATCTCAGTACATGGTACGGGCCGCTTGTTCCCTTTCCATGATATTAATCAGTGATAGCTGGGCACGTATTCCTTTGGAGTGTATCAACGGCAAGATGGCTGAATTTAATGAGCAATATAAACACTATGCTCCATGTTTTGGACAGTTAATTTTGTCCAATGGACTACTTGAGAATTTACGTCTGTATGGTCCTTATTCCATAGATTATAAACAATTGAACCAAGGATTCCAGACAGAGATGACTGTACGCGACTTTTTCGAAGATGATCCTGATGATCATCCATTATTCAAATTAATTAAAATTCTTTTTCCATCCAATGCGGGGTCTTTGACTACCCAAGGGGTCGTTGGGCAAAAACCATTTCAAGATATGCTTCAAGACAAACCAGAACTCATAGGGCACCTAATCAATAATGTGTTTTATAGGCTTCCGAGTAAAAACACAAACAGATCTGTTCAATCCATGTATAACATTCCTGCCAAACAATTGCTGGAAGAACAGAGATTAAGTTCTTCTATATATAAGGAGAAAAAACAGAGATTAAGTTCTTCTATAAATAGTTATAACGAAAGAAAAAACAATTTTAAAAAAGAGATCCAGGAGAAAATAGACACCATAACAGAAAAAAGTATGGTATACGAAAAACATTCCAAAAGCTTAGGAGCTTTATTAAATTTCCTAAACAGCTATAATAAAATAGACAAAATAAAAAAAAACATTAAAAACTTAGGTCTAGATGTATCTCAAACAAAGGTAGATGATTTAAAAGACGAAACAGGTATTTTGAAAATTTTTAAAGAATCGATTAAAGATATTACTAGCATTCCTTCTTTGGATCAAAATTTATTAAAGGAGATTGATAATTCACATGATATCAAGAGCTTTAAAAAAAAGATCAATAATTTAAGAAAATCCATTTCTAAAAATAAGGAATCATACGATCATGATATAGAAAATTTAAACAAAGAATTTGAAATCTTGGAGAACGATGATATTTTAAAGGTGATTAATGATGTGATGAATAACAAAAGTCCCTTAAGCCCCGATATAAAATATCTTTTGCCACAGATTTTGTGGGCTTTTGCGATTGAGCATTACAATACCAAAGAGGATCTAAATAAAATATTAGATGTATTGCGTCCAGATTTATACACTAAGAGTGATGTATCTGAAGAGGCTGTAACTATTGATCAAATAGATAATTTTTTTAATAAGAATGTAGATGATTTTAATGGAACACCTGATAAAGATGAAAAAATAATCATGTATCCATTATTGTATGACGCCGCCTGTGGCTTGATTCCTTATACGCCTAATGAAAATCTCATAACGAATGGGCCCGCTCAACGTTTTAATCGAACTACTGATGAATTAACAGGTCACACATTTCCGGATTGCCAGGAAACGGCCATTCGCCATCTGGTGCATACGGTATTTTACAATACAGATGAGAAGAGATTTGATTGCTCAAGAATTAAACTTAAACCTAATGATAACTCCTCACCATTGTATTACTTACATCAGTTTTTAAAGAATTATCCTGATGCATCTTTTGCCAATAATAGTTTGTCAAGTATAAGAGATGAGTGGAGCAAGGTGATTCAGGATTTAAATCATGGTTCTAATGAAACATTTAACATTCGTTATATGACTCGTGAACCAGTTTCCTACGAATACGAATTGGATACAGGTGTATTTAATACAATTAAAGTTTTTAGATGCATATTGTCATACTTTGATGACGAAGGACTCATTAAAAATATTGAAGAATTCACAAGAGAAATTCCAAATGATTATTCACAAGACAACTTTCCAAAATATAAATTAAAAGAAGAAT
>JBIKYJ010000048.1:0-6982 GCA_044355315.1 Alphaproteobacteria bacterium
TTTATTTACAAACATTGGATAAATTAAATGAGATTTCCGGAATTGAGAACATCATTTCTCCTCACTCACCGGCACACGTCCATTGGTTTTCAGGGGTTTTCCACTTATCAATTATTGTTCCATATTTTTGTTTTTTATATCCAATCTTGTTTGTTAAGCCAGGTGTTTTTGCGGAGCCATATCAACTGAGAACATGGCTTAATGGGTCTTTGGGTAACTCTATGTTAAAAGATCTAAAAGAACATCCTTTATCCGTTTATCCACCATTAAAACCCTAAAAAGTATGCTTTATCTAAAAACTTCATAAATGAGACTGATTTATAGTTAAACAAAAAATATCGAGGTACTTTCGTGTTCAAAAAGAATATAACAATCTTTGTCTCATTCGTGGAGTCTTATTCACAGCTAGTAAACAAACGGAACAATATTTTTTCTAACATTTCAGCTGTCTTTGGTTAGGTAACTTAGATATTTACTAAAAATTTTTAAAATTCTATGATTTTTTATACTAAATTCTTGAGAACCAGAATAAATTTGACTGACTTAATTTTTTTGATGCCCTAAGTCCTAATTCAAATATAGTCTTAGGACATCGCCTTTGACAGTTAAAATTTAATCTTAGCAACGCCCCCTTTTTTTGCTTCTATATCCCATCCATCACCAATAAAATGGTCTTTCATAGGAGCCGTTGTTTTAACACCAATATTATCAAAATTTTTAGAAATCCATTTTTGCCCAGCCAAGCGTCCTTTGTTGAAAAGATGATATAAAAATTCGTGTTCTGTATTGAGTTTACTAGACCATCCTAATTCTTGGAAGCATGCCTCATCTGCAATCAAATGCATATGAACCCTCTTCATTGCACCTTCTTTAATGATTCCTTTATCCATCAATTCTTGAAGAAATGCAATGGAACGCATTTCTCTGACAACCGTTGCGTTATTGGAAATTTCATTCAAACGATCACCAATTTCTCTAGAGGATGTGGGTAATTTATTGCGAATAGTTGGATTTAATTGAATCAAAATAATATCTGGGCTTTCGCAATCATAAATCAATGGAAAAAAGACGGGGTTCCCAATAAATCCCCCATCCCAATAATATTCTCCGTCCACCAAAACGGCACTATGGATACTTGGTAAACAAGCACTCGCAAGCATACATTCTGGTTTCATTTCATGGGTTTTAAACACTTTCAAGCGGCCGGAAAATACGTGAGTTGCACATAAGAATATTTGACATTCTTTTTGCTGTCTTAAAAAATCAAAATCAAAAGTTTTAACAATGACCTCTTTTAAGGGGTCCACGTTCAGTGGATTTAATTCATATGGAGAGAACATACGACTTAAAAAATCAAACATTAAAAATCCAGGAGAGTTATACATGGTATAATTTCCTAGCATTTTATCAATCGGACCACGATTATTTAAAGAACTGTTTTTTCCAGATTCAATAATTCTATCCCAAAAAAGAGTCATTTCTTTTTGGGCACCTTTGGGCCCCCCTTTGGCAATACCTTGCGCCAAAGCCACCGCATTCATACCTCCGGCGCTAGTTCCTGTCACACCTTCAACATCAATACGTCCATCTTCCATCAGAGCATCAAGGACACCCCATGTAAATGCTCCGTGAGCACCCCCACCTTGCAATGCAAAAGAGACTTTCTTTTTTTTGACGTTCGTTGTTTCAGCCATTTTTTTCACTATTTTAGTTTTCTATATAATCCATAGTGGAGATTATTTATTAATAAATAGTTAATTTTTGAAGAATTTTTTATTTTTAAATGGATGGCGCATTCGAGGCGATTCGAACGCCTAACCTTCGCCTCCGGAGGGCGACGCTCTATCCGATTGAGCTACGAATGCAAAATGTGGCTGGGGAACCTGGATTCGAACCAGAGTTGCCCGGTCCAGAGCCGGGAGTTCTACCGCTAAACTATTCCCCAAGAAGCGGTATGTATTTATACCGCTTTTAATTTACTTTAATTAAAAATTAAGCAGCTGGTGCTGCTTGAAAGGTATTCATGCTTTCAGTTCTTTCATTTTCTGCAACTAAAGGTTTTCCATTATCATCAAATTTTTCAATTCCATATTTCTTTTGAAGCCCTTTCATAAAATCGCCCATCAAGCGACGCTTTGTCATTTCAGACAATTCTCTCATGATTTCTTCTTTACGTGGCGGTTGAACGTCTCTTTTATTTTCAACGCGTACCACAGCATATGGAATGTTGGATGCCCCAGAAATCAAATTTTCAACAACAGTTGGAACAATAGTTGCAGGTTTTGATGCCAACACTTTTGACGCAGCACCGCTGGACATTTGTTTACGGGTTAGATAAGCATTCTTTGTGGCATTTAAATACCCATTATTATCACGGATATCTTTAAACTTAGAATTTTTGATATATTCATCAAATTTCTTTGGATTTTTTTTGATATCTGCTAAGGCGTTATCTGCTTCTGTTTGATTATCAAATGGGATCAAACGAATCAATGCCTCGATTTCTCCTTTGGGGAAACGTGATTTGATCTCACGATAAGTTTTTTCGATTTCTGCTTCAGTAATTTTTTTATTGACTTGATCTTCGATAAAACCTTGACGTAAAACATTTTGCTTCATCTCTATAAATTGTGATTTTGTGTCATCTTCATTTTGAATTCCAGATTTTGCAACTTCTTCTTTTAATAATTCGCTATGGCAAACTTGAAAAATGATTTGTTGATAAATCATTGGATTAGATGTCATTAAAAACTCAATGTTATTTTCTTTGCAAAAATCTTTGAGATCTTTAACAGTATATTTCTTATCTCCAAAATCAATGATCACACGATTGATATCAACTTTGGTAACATCAATTTCTTTTTCATCCTTTAGTTCATTAGATTTACCATCAGGTTCATTCATTTCTTTTCCAGAAAAATCCATCACCTTCACTTTTTTGGATTGACGTAAATCTTTCAAAAACCCAAGAATTTGCTCAGCTTTTAACATCTCAACGATACGATTTTTGATCACTTCTAATTTTGGAAATTCTGCAAGTCTGGCTTCTCCAATTTGAACAATGCTGAACTTATCTTCATAAGGAAGGGGTTGTTCCAAAATAGTTCCAGGAGCTGATCCAAAAATCTTTTCCTCATATTCTTTTGGAAATACGCCACGACGGACATAATTTAACTCTCCACCTTTTGCCTTAGTCTTTGCGTCTAAAGATATTTTCATAGCCATGTCTTGGAATTTTTTAGGATCATTTTTCAGTGTCTTAATGAGCTCTATTGCTTCGTTTTGTGTTGCAACAACAATATGACGTAACAAAACTTCCGTTTCTTTACGTTCAATAAAATCTTTGTTTAAATCGCTATATTTTTTTTGAACATCTTGGTCCGATGCGGGCTGTACTTTTTTTTCAAGAAAGATTTTTTGCTCGATGCCAGTTTTAACTTTATCAAGTTGCTTTTTGGCATCAGGAGTATCTTCAAACTTACCGGTAATAATTTCTTTGTCCAATAAATACTCATTAATTTTTCCTTCCAAAATAATTTTTGTTAAATCGGAATAGGAATAATTTTTTTGTAGTTCATCAGGAAGTTTTGATAATTCTTTTGAGACGTCATGATTTGTAATGGTATGACCGTCTGAAAATTTTGCCATCACTTTTGAATCGCCAGTATGTTTTTCTTTTTTAGGAAATTCTTTTACAACCTCTTTTACGTCACTTGTACGGGCTTTTACAGGATCATCAGATGTTTTTTTTTCTGTATGTTTTTCTTCATGGGATTTAGATTCGTCAGCTTGTTTAGTATTGTTTTTTGTGTCTTCCTTGCAACCAAGCATGCTCACTGCGCAGACGCCCAGGATTGCTAGGCTTGTTTTTTTTTTCATTATAAAAAAGGATTTTTAAGACCTAAGTATAATATAGCAAATTTTTAAAATCCTAGATAAATTTTTATCATGCTAAAGTGCAATAAAAAATTGAAATACGTTCGTTTTGTCATGTCGATAATTTTTAATCGGTTTATAATATAATAAAATGGATAAAAAATTATCATGAGCATACCTTTATTAAATATCAAAAATTTATCAAAAAAATTTGGTGATAAAATTATCCTGGATAAGATTTCTTTTGAGCTATATCCGGAAGAAACACTTGGTATTATTGGTTCATCTGGTAGTGGAAAGTCTGTACTTTTAAAGTGTATTTTGGGATTAATTAATAAAGACAAGGGCGATATTATATATGATTCGCATGACCACATTGGCATGCTGTTTCAAGGAGGCGCCTTATTTGACAGTCTTACGGTTTGGGAAAATGTGGCTTTTTCTTTGTTATATCAACAAAGAATCAGTAAAAAATATGCTAAAAAGATTGCTCTTGAAAAATTAGAACTGGTCAATTTATCTAAAAATGTTGCTGATTTATATCCATCCGAAACATCAGGGGGTATGCAAAAACGCATTGCCTTAGCAAGAGCAATTGCGAATGATCCGCGCATTATTTTTTTTGATGAACCAACAACAGGTTTGGACCCCATTGTCAGCAATCATATTAATGAATTAATGGTACAATGCGTTAAAAAATTAAAAGCCAGTAATATTATCATCACCCATGATATTCACAGCCTCAAAAAGGTTGCTGATCGTGTTGGATTACTCTTTAAAGGAGAGATGATTTGGATTGGTACAATCAAAGATATGGAAACAACTGATAACCCTTATATTGTACAATTTATTAATGGTTTTAAAAAAGGGCCTTTTACGGATTAAACACATGAAAAAATGGATATCTTTCTCAGCTGTCTCCCTTGTTTTTTTATATTTTTTAATTCATTTATTCTATGGTAGTAGAGGTTTTTTCATCTATTCAACACTTAAAATAGATGTAGATCATTTAAGAAATGACCTGACAATTTTAAAAATAGAAGAAAAAAACCTTAATCACCGAGTATCATTATTGCGCCCAAAAAGCTTTGATCTTGATTTGCTTGAAGAATATATCCATAAAAAACTAGGATTTTTAGATCAACGTGAATATATTTTAAACACGGATAATTTGTGAGATGTTCAATTTTTAATCGCACTCAAAATTTTGGATATTTTTTGATTTTTTTTAAAAATAGATTAAAGTCAAAGTGTGGAAGTTTTTATTAAAAAAAAACGCCCTGTTTATACCACCCCTTATGATTAAAGGAGAATCTTGATGTCATCATCAAAAAAAAAAGTCACTGGTTATATTAAATTACAAGTACCAGCTGGCAAAGCGAATCCGTCTCCGCCGATTGGTCCGGCTTTGGGACAAAGAGGATTGAACATTATGGATTTTTGTAAAGCGTTTAATGACCGAACAAAAACCATGGAGCCGGGAATGCCCATTCCGGTTGTTATTACGGCCTATGCAGACCGTAGTTTTACATTTGTGACCAAGACACCACCTAATTCCTATTTTTTAAAAAAAGCAGCAAAAATCGACAGTGCATCAAAAACTCCAGGTCGTTCTACCGTTGCTCAAATCACCATGGAACAGGTTAAAGATATTGCAAAAATTAAAATGCCGGATTTGAATGCGAACGATATTAATGCAGCAATGCAAATGATTATCGGATCAGCGCACTCTATGGGTATTAAAGTTGTGGAGTCGTAAAATGATTGGAAAACGTTTAAAAAATTTGGCTAAAAAAGTAGATCATAGTAAAGTTTATTCTCTAGCCGACGCCGTCAAAATCATTAAAGAATGTTCCACGGCAAAATTCAATGAAACAATTGAAATTGCGATTAATTTAAATATTGACGCGAAAAAGTCAGACCAACATATCCGAGGCGCCATCAGTTTACCTCACGGAACCGGAAAAACATACCGTGTTGCCGTTTTTGCCAAAGGCCCCAAAGCCGATGAAGCAAGAGAAGCCGGTGCAGATATTGTTGGATCAGATGAGCTTGTCGATCAAATTCAAAGGGGCGAGTTTAACTTTGACCGTTGTATTGCAACCCCTGACATGATGGCCCTGGTTGGTCGTGTTGGTAAACTATTAGGTCCCAAAGGCCTGATGCCCAACCCAAAACTTGGTACCGTTACTCAAGACGTCAAAACCGCAGTCAAAGCAGTCAAAGGTGGACAGGTTGAATACCGAAATGACAAGGGCGGAATTGTTCATGCAGGCATTGGAAAATCTAGCTTTGATGATCAAAAAATCATCGACAACATCCAAGCTTTATTGGATGTTATCCAAAAAAGCAGACCCACAGGTGTGAAAGGATCTTTTATCAAAAAACTCACTCTCACATCAACAATGGGCCCATCGGTCCAATGTCAAGTATAAAATAAACAGTTTTATATCAGGCTTTTGATAATTCTTTATAAGAAGCCTGGTTTTTAAAATCGAATCTTCAAGTTTAATGAGTATATCAATATCCCAACTCTTTTAAATATATGATTTAAAAAAAACATATCACTTATAGTCTACATACGTGAATAAATTATAATTAGACATGTCCTATTTTGACAAAGCTGTGCAATTTGTTTTACAAAATGAAGGGGGTATTTATTCTCACCCCAAAGATAGAGGTGGACCAACTTATTTTGGTTTAAGAAAATTATATGGGACACCTAAAAGCCCTGAAGAAGCTACTAAAATTTATCATCAACACTTTTGGAAGCCCATATATGATCAAATTCATCATTGCGTTTTTGCAATTAAAATTTTTGACACATCTGTTCATATGGGGCACGGGCAATGTCATCGACTTGTTCAAAGGAGCTTACAATGTTTAGGGTGCACAATTAAAGATGATGGGTTATTTGGCAGAATAACGTTAAGTAATTTAAACCAGCAAGATGATTTTTTACCTGTGTTAATTGCACACATCACAAGTTTTTACCGTTACCTTGTTCAAAAAAATCCAGATTTTGAATGTTTTTTAAAAGGATGGTTGAAACGAGGCTTTCGTGTCCCAATTGTGATTTAAAAAATAGAGCATGGTCTGTGTTGTT
>JBIKYJ010000055.1:0-6106 GCA_044355315.1 Alphaproteobacteria bacterium
ATCAATGGTTCTAGTATTTTTTTAACCCATTCTTGATCTAAACTTTTAACGATAGATTCGTAGTTATTTTTTGCGTATTCGAGGAGATTACAGTGTACAAAAAATAAATGCTCAATTTCCGTGTCTGTTGGATCCAACTTAAAAAATTCAATTAACATATGAGAAGGAGAATTTTGAGGAGAAATTAATTGTTGACCTGTAAAAGCATCTAATGACCAATCTTTTTTCACATAAAACCAAGGTCTATTCAAAGGGTATATATCATCAATGATTGGCTTAATTTTTAAATTCCACTGTGATGACTCGCCATGTTTTTTTAAAAAATTATGTCTTTCAATAGCATTTGATGAATTCAATTTTTTTCTATGTGTTTTAAAATTGTCATGATTTAGTTGAACCCACTTGAATTCCTTTTTTGGTTTAAGTAATTCATCTATATTTGGGACTTGCAAACAAATGTTCTGACGACTTGAAATGCAAAAATATTCATAATTTTCTATAGACATAGACAAAGATAATTTTTCTTCGGGTGGTATTTTGTCAGTGTCTATAGAGAAATTGTACACTCTATAAAAATTAGGTTTTAATTCTTCATATTTAATTACATTAGGGTAAACTGCTATGATTGCAGGAACCGTTGTTAATATGATTGGTTTATATGTATCTATTGCAACAGACATATGGGAGATGGCTTTAACATCAATGGGACCACCTTTATTAAAAGAAGAGTTAAAATTAAATTGACCATTGGATACTTTGATATATGGTTTTTGTTTATTGTCAACAATCGCAATCAGACCACTAAGGTAGGAAATATCATTAATATGAATGGTAAACATGCCGTCAATACCCTCTTCAAGAGTAATAGTCGAATGATACCTAGATATACCTGCATACCCTTTCAAATTGTTCAAAATAATATCATTATTTTTTGCGTAGCCAATCGTCAATGGTTGTCCCAAACACATATTGATTTTGGACGATGAATCTTGATGATCTCTAATTTCAATGGAATAAAAAAAAATATCTTTTTCTCTATAGGAAATTGGTTTGGTTGGTTTTTTTAAATACATTTGTCTTGGATCATAATCAGTTTTTTTTTCCCAAATAGATTCCATTCCTATTGTCATTGAAGCTTTGACTAATAAAAAAAAGACTATATTTTTTTTAAAAAAAATCATGAAAAATATACGTATGTTATCAAAAATGTTGGATTAACTTAATCATTACCCCATTATGGTTACGGGTTAAGATTAATTATCTTGGTCATCTTCTGCACCTTCATCATCCGCATCTTCATCATCTGCATCTTGATCATCTTCTTCGTCATCGGTATCATCATGGGTAGTATTTTCGTTGGTCTTATCATGCAGTTTTTTAATAACGTCACATTCTTTTTGAGAATAATTAATGACATCTTTATAACAGTTTATAATATCTTGATTAAGCTCTGAGATCTGACTTTTTATACGTTTTTGTTTATCGGTAATTCTATTTTTATCATCGGCTTTTGTTTCTTTTTTTAATTGATCATTTAAATCGCTATCATCTTGTCGATAATCATGAATTTCTTTTTGAATAACCGTTATTAAATTGTTAATGGCTGTTTGTAGTTTTTTTCTGTGCTTGTTTAATTCTTTTCTTAAAGAATCTTGTTTTTTATAGTCAGCTTTTGCGTAACGTATGTCAAAATCTTTAAAAAAATGATCATACACATCCTGTGCTTCTTTTTTATTATTTTTTGAAGATGAGAGACTTTGACTCATCAAAGCATCTTTTATTTTTTTAGAAATTTTTTGAGCTTTTTCTTTGGTTTTGTCTATGAAATGATTATTGTTTGTTTGCGTGGTCTCAATTTTATGACCAGATGGACTTGCAATCACCTTTTCTTCACCATAAGATACAGAATACGTACCTAAAAGAGTTGCGATATAAGCAAGGTATTGACCTTGACGTCTCATTTAACACCCAAATTTAGTGATGATTCGTACTTATTTATAGCATTTTTATCAAAATATTCAAAATTTTATATCTAGTTAGGGTGCGATTAAAAGTGGGGGGCATTTAAATTGTTCTTGGCACCAATCATATTGTATTTTTTCAAGGACTTCTTTGATTTGTTTTCCAGTGTAGCCCATAGACATTACATCATAACCATTGACCGGACATTCTTTTTTTTCAAAATTGACGTCGATGCTATTAAAATCTTTGAAAATACGAAAAAATTCATCCCCCTCTTTATAAAAAACAAAATATAAATTCTTTTCATCTTTCCATTTGTCTAATTTTTGAACCCAATGGCGGATTGTTTTTGGCATCATCAAATCATTTAAATCCATAACCATTTCATGTAACCGAACACATAATTCCATGGAAGAATGCGATGTTTTTTTCATTTTAACATTTAAAGCCTCATCAAATCCATCATGAATCATGGTTGCAATCACGTCATGAATATCTTTTTGAATAGATAACAGTTTTAAAATTTCTTTGGATATACGTTCTTTTGATAATGTTTTTAAAAGGTGTTTGTGACATACCATCATACGAATATGATTTTGGTGAATGAGATGAGAAATATCTGCATCAATGACTTTTAAAAATCTAAAAAATCTCAAAATTCTTAAAGGATCATCTTGGATACGTTGGATAGGATCTCCAATAAATCTGACAATGTGATTATGTAAATCTGATTCTCCACCAAAATAATCAGTTACATGACCAGATTTATCCATGTACATAGCATTGATAGTAAAATCACGCCGTTTTGCGTCTTCGTAAAATGAATTAATGTTTGTTGTTTTTGGAAACCTTGTTCCGGTGTATTCTTCTCCACGAAGGGCCGTTATCTCAACCCATTGTCCGTCTAAAAAGGCACTGATGGATCCAAATCTTACCCCTGTTGGAATTGTTTTAATCCCAGATTTTGTTAACTCATGCATCAAATCCAATATATGACCAGTAATTGCAATATCAATGTCATCATAGGATTGGTTTAAAAGGTAGGAGCGAACACATCCACCAACGAATTGCGCTACCCTACCTTGTTGCCCTAGACCTCCTAAAAACTTTAGGATATCAAGATTCATAACACCTTTAGCTTTCTAAAAAACTATGAAGTTTACGAGATCTGCTGGGGTGTCTTAATTTTCTCAAGGCCTTTGATTCAATTTGGCGAATACGCTCACGAGTGACGGAAAATTGATTGCCGACCTCTTCTAAAGTATGATCGTTACTATCTCCCAAACCAAAACGCATGCGTAATACACGTTCTTCCCGTGGAGTTAGGCTTGCCAAAATGCGTGTTGCTGTTTCCCTAAGGTTTGTTTGGATGGCAGTATCAATCGGAAGAATCGCATTTTTATCTTCGATAAAATCCCCAAGATGTGAATCTTCCTCGTCACCGATCGGGGTTTCAAGGCTGATGGGTTCTTTTGAAATTTTTAAGACTTTTCTAACCTTATCAACCGGCATAGCCAATTTTTCAGCCAACTCTTCTGGTGTTGGTTCACGGCCAATTTCACTGAGCATTTGACGGGATGTTCTGACAATTTTATTAATTGTTTCAATCATATGAACGGGTATGCGGATGGTGCGGGCTTGATCGGCAATGGAACGGGTGATTGCTTGTCGGATCCACCAAGTGGCATACGTTGAAAACTTATATCCACGTTTGTATTCAAATTTATCCACGGCTTTCATCAAACCAATGTTACCTTCTTGGATTAAATCCAAAAATTGAAGACCTCTATTAGTGTATTTTTTTGCAATGGAAATTACAAGCCTTAAGTTAGCTTCAATCATTTCTTTTTTAGATTTGGCTGTCTCTCTTTCTTTACGTTGAATGTGAGCAATAAGATTTTTTGTATCCATAAAACTTAAACCCGACATTCGACAACACTCATCAATATTTTTAAAACGCTCCTCAAGCCTTTCTTGATGATGATTAAAAAATGCACTCCACATAGGACCTTTTTTTCCGCTGAGTAATATATCAAAAGAGTCTTTGGTAAATCCATTTTTATTAAGTTCATCCAAAAAATCCTTTCGGTTCATTTTAAATTGATCAATGGTATTAATTAAAATGCGTTCTTCTTGGATAAAAGGTTGTATTAAATTTTGATGAGAGTTTAATAATTCTTCAACACGGTTTGGGGATAATTTTAATGTTTCTAAATTTTTCGTGATTTTTTCTAAAATTTCTTGATACCCTTTATCATTTTGAGCTTTGGACAAATTACTAAAATTAGAGCGTTTTTGTTCCAATTCTTCATAGTATTTTAAATGTTTTCTTAAATCATTTAAAACACGTGTTCTTGTAATATCATCTTGTTCTTTAGGCTCATTATCACAAACATCACTGTCTTCTTCTTCGTAGGTTCCGGTTGTATCAATTGTAATAACATCTCTAACCAAAACATGACGGTCCTTTAAATTATTAAACCATGCATTAATCAGTTGTCTTGTTAATCCTGATTCGCACAATCCAGACATCATGGAACGACGACCTTCTTCAATGCGTTGGGCAAGAATAATTTCTCCATCTCTTGATAATAATTCTACATTTCCCATTTCCCTCAAATACATACGAACGGGATCATCGCTCCTGCCGTTGGTATCAAATTCTGATTCAGATTCCTCTTCCGCATCTTCTTTATCAGATTCAGAAAATTCTCCAGATGTCGGTGTATCATCATCCATCTTTGATAAACGAATTTCTTCAGCTTCGTCTTGATCAACAACCTTTATAATGCCAGATTCGGAAATCATCGCTAAGATTTCACTTGTTTTATCTTCTGATGATGTTTCTGCCATAATCAATTCTTGAATTTCTTCTAAAACTAAAAATTGCTCTTTTAATCCTTTTAAAAAAATTTTCTTTAACACAGGATACTCTTCGGATATTTTCAGTAAAACGCCTTCTAATTTTTCGTCTGTTGTTGTCATTTTAATGCCTCCATTTTTTTTAAATATACAATTTTTTCCCACTCTTCCAGAGTCGGAGTTGCACGGTAACATTGCATCACACGATTTAAATCTGTAGATACAGAGTTTTTTTGGATATAAGAATTCCACATTTTTTTCAAATCGTCGTGGCTTTTTTGAGAAATATATCCGTAATGTTTCAATTCATCTTCTAAAAGATGATGATGTCCCAGGTCATGTTGTCCTTTATCTATATACGCATCAAGAATTTTCATCTTTAGATTATTTAAGGCATGGTCTTTAAAATCCAAAATTGTAATATCTTCTAAAAGATCATCGATCATATGGGGGTGAATAATCAAAGATACCAATAATGCTTTTTCAGAACACGGAATCGGTAAAGGATCTTTTGATGATGTTTTTTTTTGATCAGATTTTGCAAATAATTGATTGAAAAAAACTTTTTTTGTTTCTTGTTGAAACTGTTGTTTTAATAAACGGTCTTCAATTGTTTCAAAATGATCCATGGTTAACTTTAATGCTAATGCACGCTTTTCAACCGTCATCTTTTGAATATCTTGTCCATCAAAATAATGATGAAAAACAAATTGGAAAAAACTTTTTTTCTGACTCAAGATTAATTCAAATTGCCCCTTTAGACACAAAGAATCCGGATCCTCATCAGATGGCAGAACACAAAACTCTCCCATTTGATTTGGTTTTAGGTGAAGCGTCATTAACGTTGCTGCCTTAAACGCCGCATTTTTTCCCGCTTGATCTCCATCAAAACAAAAAATGGGTGATGGATGTTGCGACCATAAGTTTTTTAAATGCTCAACGGATAAAGCCGTCCCAAGAGGAGCCACGGCTGTTGTTATTCCGTGTTGATGTAACATCATGACATCAAAATACCCTTCTGCGACAATCGGTGGTTGGTTTTTAAAATATTTTCTGCCATGGTGATAAGCAAAAAGCGTATCTTTTTTTGAAAAAATAGAGGTTGTAGATGAATTTAAATATTTTGGTTGATGAGAATGATCATTCATCAAACGTCCACCAAACGCAATAACACGTCCTTGGGAATCGCAAATGGGAATTTGTATACGCGTGGAAAAACGATCATAGTCTCCCTTAAAAATACAGGATTCTTCCAATATCTTTTTTGAAAACTTTAAGTCCA
>JBIKYJ010000087.1:0-3755 GCA_044355315.1 Alphaproteobacteria bacterium
ATCGAAGACGGCCATTTTGGTGGCAAAGGGTCTGATGCTCATAAAGCCGCCATTACAGGTGATACTGTGGGGGACCCTTACAAAGATACTGCTGGGCCTGCCATTAATCCCATGATTAAAATTATTAACATCGTGGCGTTGTTATTACTTGGATTTTTAGCCCGATAATCATTAGATCAACTTAGATTTTTTTTATTGTGGTTCTGAATGATCTGGGATTTCTTCTTTAAATTTAAATTGAGAAGGATCACCTTCATCGGGTAGAGGATCGATATTATCCTGATCTTTATCGCCGTCTTCAGGATTTGCATTATCCTGATCTTTATCGGCGTCTTCAGGATTTGCACTATCCTGATCTTTGTCGGCGTCTTCAGGATTTGCACTATCCTGATCTTTATCGCCGTCTTCAGGATTTGCATTATCCTGATCTTTATCGGCGTCTTCAGGATTTGCATTATCCTGATCTTTATCGGCGTCTTCAGGATTTGCACTATCCTGATCTTTATCTCCGTCCTCAGGATTTGCACTATCCTGATCTTTATCGCCGTCTTCAGGATTTGCACTATCCTGATCTTTATCGTTTTCAGTATTAGAATTTTCTTCACGTATATCAGGAGTTATTTTTTTTTTGTTTTGAGAAGGAAGAGGAACAGAGTAGCTAGAACTATTAAAAGGCATTTGTTGTTGAAGTGGATTTAACATCATGGAGTAAGAGGGGTACTGAAAAGGATATATAGGTATCGCAGGGAACATCATTTGTGGCATTAATTGCATTTGTGGCATTAAAACAGGAGGCATCATTGGCATTTGCTGTGGTTGTATTTGTGATGGTTGAGGTAATTGCTGAGTTTGGTTTTGAGTTTTTAATTTTTTTTTTTTCTTTTTAGCAGTTTTCTTTTTTTTTGGGGGGGCCTTTTTTTTAGATGTTTTTTTTTGTAATACTTCCTTGATGGCAGAAGGAGAAGTAGAAGGAGAAGGAGAAAGAGGATTTATAAAATATTGTTCAGGTCCATAGTTTGTTTGTGGCAAGGTTCTTAAATCAATATCATCCGTTGCATATAAAAAAATCACATGTAACATCATTAAAATCAAATACATTTCTACAATTTCTAACCTTTTTCATTATCATATGCACATAAAAGTTAATAAATTATTATTTTTACTGATAATTCAAAAGAAATCTAAAAATTATTTTTTTATAATTTTTAACAATAATTATGATTTAATTGAGTAGAGTACTATGTTAAATAAAAAAAATGGATAAACCATATATTGGGCCCAATGAGAAAGTTCCAGAAATTACACTTCGCGCAATTTTTCTGGGTATTATTTTAACTGTTATCTTAGGTGCTTCCAACTCATATTTAGCACTAAAAGCAGGGCAAACTGTCACCGCGTGTATTCCTGCCGCTGTTATATCAATGATGCTGCTTCGAAAACGAAAATGTCATGGTGCTTTTCAATCAACGATCCTAGAAAACAATATGGTCCAAACAATTGCCTCCGCTGGAGAAGCGATTGCTGCCGGTATTGTCTTTACGTTACCGTCGTTATTGGTGATGGGATTTTGGAAGGATTTTCATTTTTTAGAAACCTCGGCCATTGGTATTATTGGTGGTATCTTGGGTGTGTTTTTTTCTGTTCCTTTAAGACAAGCTTTTGTCGTCACATCCAAATTAAGATTTCCTGAAGGAGTTGCTACGACCGAGGTTTTGAAATCTGGTGAAAAGGAGACTAAAGGATTAAAAGAATTATTTTTAGGATCCTTTTTATCGGCCACTTTTAAATTGTGTGAAACGGGGTTTAAGGTCGTGTTGGATGCCGTGTCATTTTGGCTCACTACATCAACTGGTACAACAATGGGTATTGGATCTGGACTATCTTTCGCGATGATCGGAGCTGGCTACGTCATTGGATGGCGATCATGTGTTGCCGTTGTTATGGGGACGCTTATCACATGGGTCATTGGTATTCCCATGTATTCATTGATGTTTGGATCTCCTGAAGGACTCAGCGGTTTTGATGCTGCTATGTCTATTTGGTCTGAAAAAATGCGCTTTATAGGTGTTGGTGCTTTTGTTATTGGTGGTTTTTGGACAATTTTTGGAATTCTACCTCAAATTAAAGAAGGTATTATCCAATCTTTTAAAGGCATGTCTTCTCATCACGAGGGAACACTTAGAACAGATAAAGATATTCCGATGAAAACGATTATTGGTGGAACCATTGTATCTATCATTCCTTTGGGATTATTTTTTCATAAAATATTGATAATGAGTGAGATGTCTTTTAATATGTTAACGATGATCACACTGATTACTTTTGCCACGTTGTTTTCATTAATTATTGGTTTTTTATCTTCTTGTATTTCATCCTATACCACAGGGGTTGTTGGATCATCTCAAAATCCTTTATCAGGTATTGTGATCATGGCAGTCTTGATTGTATCGTCGGTATTTTATGTATCGTTTGACCAAGGAGAACTGCAATCTCACGGCCTGTCCATTGCGGGAATTGTGATGGTGATTGCGTCTATTGTGGCGTGTATTGCATGTATTGGTGGAGAAAATATGCAAGATTTAAAATCTGGATATTTACTGGGATCCACTCCATGGAAACAACAGTCTATGTTATTTATTGGTGTTATTGTTGGATCTTTGACAATTGCTCCTGTTCTTCAAATTTTATATGAAGCTTATGGACTCGTTGGAGCAATGCCAAGGCCAGATATGGATGTGTGTCACGCCATGAGTGCTCCCAAAGCCATTTTAATGGCTGAAATTATCAAAAGTGTATTTAGTCAAACATTAAATTGGGGATTGTATATCATAGGCGCAGCGATTGCCGTGTGCGTTATTATTGTTGATCACATCTTAAAGATAAAAAACTGCTCTATTCGGTTGCCTATTTTATCTGTGGCCATTGGTATTTATTTGCCATTTGACGTTGGAACTGCTGCATTTATTGGAGGTTTGTTATCCTATTATGCTCATCGCCGTATGGTTAAACAAAAGGCAACTACTGAAGAGATAGACCGTGGTGATCGAAGAGGTCTTTTATTTGCCTCTGGTTTAATTGCTGGGGAAGCTTTGATTGGTGTCATGTTGGCCGTTCCTTTTGCAATCTGTCAAAATAATGATTTATTTAGATGGGCTATGATTGCAGATCTGCCCATCATTGTGCATGCATTAACTATTGGTTCTGCATTATTATTGCTGCGTCATTTTCTACGTTGCGCCAGCGATTTTAAAAAATAAAAATATTTAAGTGAGAGGATAAATCCCTCTCACAATTGTGGAATTTTTTTTAAAAAATTGACAAAATCATGTAAGGATAATATAATAAATATTATCATGTTATTTAGATCACTTAAGATGAAAAAAATTTTTAAAATAATGTTGTTTGCCACAGCATCGTTATCATCATTTCCAACCCTAACGCACGGAATGGAAATGTCAGAAGATGTTAATTTAGTAAAAGAAACTTTAGATTTACATAAAAGATATACTGATGCACAAGAAAAAATTCATATAGTCGATCACATTAAGATTGACGAAGATTTTGCATAAAAAAATGGTAGTATTGTAAAAAACTTCATTAAAAAAAAAATATGCCAGCCCCTTATGGCATCGATTTAAGAGAACGCGTATCAAAGGCCTGTAAAAATTCTGGTAAAAAATTAAAAGAGATCGCGAAAGACTTTACAGTCTCAACAAGAACAATCGACAGATGGTTGAAACAAGAGGCTGAGGAAG
>JBIKYJ010000019.1:0-12919 GCA_044355315.1 Alphaproteobacteria bacterium
TACTGGAAGTGTCATAGCCAAAGTCATTCAAGATATTATTGACTATGGCCATATGTATTGGGGCAAAGTTGATTCAGACCATCAACTGATCGCATCGGATCCCATGCCTTATGAATTAGAATGGGTATTACAAGGAAAAGGTGTTTATGGATTAGAGTCCAAAAATCCTTATATCAAAATTATTCCATCTTTTCCTTTGTTTTGCATCGATACAGATCAAAACAAAATTAGTCTTTTAAAAGTTGATGAAAAATACCAAAAAATCATTTATGAATGTTTAAATGGTCCTCAACTACCCATTGAACATATCAATTCTGTTGCTAAAAAATTAGGAAAAACATTTGAAAAGTCTGGCCTACCTCCCATTCCAACTTATGAGCAAAGGGTAGTTAAAAAACAAACAACACCACTTCCAATTTTAAAAATGATCAAGAAAAAAGTTGTGATTAATTCTGATACAGGGCGCCATTCAGGTGATTTTTTATTAATACTTCCTATGTTTCGTTATGGCACAGTGACAATTGACCCGCAACGCGAATCTCGTAACCAATTCACCTATATTCAAAACAATATTTTAGTAGAGGAACATAGAAACAGAGAGTTTGAAAAAAAATCTTTAAAATCTATCACTTTGCAAAAGTTTAATGCGGGGCACAAATGGGAAACACATTTTGTATATTTACCAGACAAAATTGAACCCCTGCCCCTAAAAGAAGCTGACCAACAATCTTTGTGGATGGAAACTTTGTATGAAAAACGTGAAAATCTTGAAAAAAAAGGATGGCAAATTGATACTGGTGATTTTTTAGACAGCAATTGGGTTTTTGCCGATGAAGCCGGAGATTACATGGAATTCCAAGAAACAACAGGTGTTGATTGGTTGTCAGCCGAAATTGGTGTGTCCATTAATGGTGAAAAAGTCAATCTTGTTCCTGTCTTAGTTCAAATTTTAAAAACATCTCTCAATCTTTTATCAGACATTCAAAAAAAAATTGACCAAGGTATTGAAACCCCCATGCTAATTAAATTAGAGCAAAATAAATCCGTTTTGTTACCGTTAAAGCGTGCTCATCAATTTTTGGTATTTTTACAAGATTTATACCATAAGCCTATGAATGCTCAAGGACAAATTGAGTTGACAAAAAATGAATTGATGTATTTATCGTTACTTGAAGATGCCGAGACTAGTGCACGTATGCGTTGGGTCGGCCCTACGAAATTCATGGATTTTTTAAAAAACTTAGCTCAAATTACATCCATTCCATCTACTCAAAAACCATCCTTACTTAAGGCAGATTTACGTCCTTATCAACAACAAGGGTTTGAATGGCTGGTATTTTTGGCACAAAATGATTTGGCAGGGGTACTAGCAGATGATATGGGTCTAGGAAAAACGGTTCAAACATTATCCTATATTACCCATCACTATGAGAATCAAACACTGAACAATCCAGTTTTAATCATTGCACCGACTAGTTTAATGATTAACTGGGCCCAAGAAATTGAAAAATTTACTCCCCATTTAAAATATTTGATTTTACATGGTCAGCAACGTTCTGATCTGTTCGATCAAATTCAACAAGCCAATATTGTGTTAACGACATATCCATTACTGTACCGCGATCATAATGTCATTAGCAAACATCATTTTCATACTATTATTTTGGATGAGGCTCAAACTATTAAAAATGCAAAAGCCCAAACCACCCTGATTGTTCAAAAATTAAAATCCAATCATCGCTTTTGTTTAAGTGGGACTCCTCTTGAAAACCATTTAGGGGAACTGTGGTCGTTGTTTCACTTTTTGATGCCAGGATTTTTGGGAAATGATACGCAATTCAAGAAAAATTATCGCTTTCCAATTGAAAAAGAGAACAACGCTTTTAAACGGCAATTATTGTTGAAAAAAATAAAACCATTCGTCTTAAGACGCACCAAACAAGAAGTCGTGAAAGACTTGCCACCAAAGACGGAAATTATCCTCAAATCAAAAATGGATAAGGAGCAACGAGATTTATATGAAACGATTCGCTCCAGCTTGCACAAAAAAGTTCAAGAAGAAATTAAAAAACAAGGTTTTGAGCGGTCTCAAATTATCATCTTGGATGCGCTGTTAAAACTAAGACAAATTTGTTGTGACCCAAGGTTGCTAAAAACTGAAGCTGCCAAAAATGTCAAAGAATCGGCAAAATTAGATCAATTAACGGATATTTTGAAAGAAATGATCGAAGAAGGACGCAGTATTTTGTTATTTTCACAATTTACCAGTATGTTAACACTGATTGAAGAGCGCTGTGTGTCATTAAACATTCCCTTTGTGAAATTAACAGGACAAACAAAAAATAGAAAACAACCGGTTGAAGATTTTCAATCAGGTAAAGCCCCATTGTTTTTGATCAGCTTAAAAGCCGGTGGGACTGGATTAAATCTGACAACGGCGGATACAGTCATTCATTACGATCCATGGTGGAATCCAGCCGTTGAGCAACAAGCCACGGACCGAGCTCATCGCATTGGTCAACAAAATCCCGTATTCGTCTATAAGATGATCATCGAAGGAACCATTGAAGAAAAAATATTAGAACTTCAAGCAAAAAAAGGGGCACTCGCAAGGGCGATTTTGGATGGCAGTGCGCAACAAGGACCATTATTTACCAATGATGATATTGAATCTTTACTGGCATCATAATTGATCAAAAAGGGTGATTTGATCATAACTGCATCTCCGTTGAGTAGATCTGAATTTTTGATCAAGGGCGCCATTAAAAATTTAGAGACACTATATACTCAATAGTATGGAGTATATTTCATTTATTAATGAGACTTCCTGTAAGATTTTTGGTTTTTGCTCAGTGGTTTTACCTTGTATCTATTTGTAGAGGCCATCTGGATTTTGGCATTATCCCTAAGTGACTTGGAAGAATGCCTTTCTCAATGCGCTCTAAACATGCATAAGCAATCATCACCGCATTGTCTGTACATAATTGCATAGGGGGAGTATAAAAATTCATGCTATATTTTTCGCACAATTTTTGAAAACTGCTTCTAATATAACCGTTTGCAGCCACACCACCACATAACACAAAATTTTTTGTATCCTCATTTTTTTTAAATAATTTTTCTGTTTGATCCAATAAATGTTGCGTGGCAACTCGTTGAAAAGACGCACAAAAATCATTGGTATCAACGGTGGCCTCAGATATTGTCGTTCGAACAGCATTTTTAAGACCAGAAAAAGAAAAAGCCATATCTGTTCGACCTTTGAGAGGAACCGGTAAATCATACTTGTTTGGATCGCCATCACCTGCATGTTTTTCAATTTCTTTTCCATAAGGGGAAAGCCCCAACATCTTTGCAACCTTATCAAAGCATTCTCCGCATGAATCATCCAGTGTACTTGCCAATAAATTATAACACCCAACATCCTTTACCTTGATTAATTGAGTATGCCCACCAGAAACCAATAATACGTGATATGGAAATGGAACTGCAGCGGTTAGTCTAGGAACCAAAATATGTCCTTCCAAGTGATTGATCCCGTAAAATGGAATACTCAGTGCAACGCTTAACGCTTTTGCCATATTAAGCCCTACCATAACGCCAGCAATAAGTCCGGGGCCTGCAGTGGCAGCAATAATATCTGGACTTCCTTTTTCTAAACATTTTTGAATCAAAATAGGTAACCGTTCCACGTGAGCTCGTGCAGCGATTTGAGGAACCACGCCACCAAATTCTTTGTGCTCTTGAGCTTGAGAATAAATGACATGTTCCACAATGATTCGACCATCTAACAAGCATGCCGCGCTGTCATCACAACTGCTTTCAATACCTAATATTTTCATTAAATTCTTTTTAACAAATCATGCGCCCATTTTGTAATGTGACCTGCTCCCATGAATAATAAGACATCTCCTTTTTGAAGGTAAGGCTCAATGTCTGATACAGCAGATACATAGTTCGAATTGACAATGGCTTGGACAACATCATCTTGTTGAAGACTCTTCGCGTTATCTTCACCGGCACCGTAAATAGGGGCGATTAAAATAAGATCAGATTTACTTAACGCACTTTTAAAATCAGCCATTAAATAAGATAATCTTGAATATCTATGCGGTTCCCAAACGCATACTAAGCGGCGATCCGGATGGAGGCTTTTTGTAGTATCAATAACCGCATGAATTTCTACGGGATGATGGGCATAATCATCAATAATAACCAAATCTTTTGAATTTTTTAAAATATTAAAACGTCGTTTGACCCCTTTAAATGTTTTAAAGGCTTGTTGAATACGGTAATCATCCACACCAATCCACATACAAAATGCCATCACTGCCAAGGTATTTTGAACATTATGCAGCCCCATTAAAGGGATAAACATATCTTCAATAAGTGATGTGAATTTAGGAAAAATATGGTTTTTAACATTGAAAACCATACCCTCTGATGTAAATCTGATATGATCAGCTTCAAGATCACCTCCCGTTAGACCATAAGATATCACAGGAGATTGTGTCTTTTTTAATAAATCTCTGACAACATCATGATCAAAACAACCAATACCAACACCATGAAAAGGAGTATTTAAAAATTTTAAAAATGATTGTTTAACATCATCAAATGATCCGTAAGATTCCATGTGCTCTGGGTCAATATTTGTGACGATAGACACAATTGGTTTTAAATTTAAAAAACTTCGATCAGATTCATCTGCCTCCGCAACCACCCAATCTCCACGCCCAAGAACCGCATTACTTTTATAATTTTCCATCATTCCTCCATTAATAATGGTGGGAGAAAATAAACACTCACTTAGCACATGTCCAAGCAATGATGTGGTAGTTGTTTTTCCGTGAGTTCCACAAATCGCCACACTTTTTTTAAGTCTTAAAAACTCTTGTAATAATAACGAACGGTTAATAACCGGAATGCCTTTTTCATGTGCCTTTAAAACAACAGGGTTATTTGCTTTAACAGCTGAGGATACAACCACAACATCCACATGATCCAAGGGTGATTCATGATGTTTATAAATACAAATACCTGTGTTTTTAAAATAATCACAAGGACTTAAATCACTACCCTGAACTTGAAATTCTGAATCTTTTAATAATTTGGCAAGACCACTCATTCCAATTCCTGAAATTCCTACAAAATGAAAACATTTAAATACCTCTTTTGAAAAAATAAACATTCGTTATAAATATAAAAAAACTTAAATAAATGTTATTATAACATCTCTTGATAGAATACATACAATTCAAATAATTTTTTAATAATTCAATAGCATTCTAATAAGCATATGTTTATGCATGTCTGGTTGAATATAGAAAAAATCTTTTTTATACATCTTTGGATCTGGTGATTTTTTATAAATCAAAGCAATAATAGTTTGATAATTTTCATATAAATCTTCTATGGGCTTTTTAATTAATTTTTTTGGCTCAAGGTTAAATTTATGAATGGCTTCCATTCCAGAAAAACTCACAACAATGCCAAACAAATATTTTTGTCCATTGATATCAACAAAAACTGGTGCTCCACTTGTTCCAGAAATTGCCATAGCATAGGGGGGCTTATTCCATTTAACCCAATTATTATATGCTTGGCAGTTCCTAACACTTGATTCTGATGACGATTTCAAGTAGAGAGGTTTAGGATTTGGATTAAAAAAAATACTGGACACTAAAAAATTATGAGGATAATGGATCTCTTGCCCATCTAATGACGAAGGGTAAAATAAATCAAATTCACACAGCATAAATCCACGTTTTCTTGGTCTTGATCTGGAAAAAATAGGTTTTGAAAAGAATGACCAGGAAAAAATACTTTTTAATTCTTCATCAGATATGCTCCATGTAATAACTGACAAAGGGGCAACTTTAGGAATATATCCTTCAGCTAATAAAGGAGCAATCGGAATATTGTGTATAGGATCATCCAGAAGAATAAACGCCATATCATGATGATTTTCAAGACCATATTGAAATCGCAAGTAACGAAGATCTATGGCAACCGCTTTGGATGCCCTTAGACAAGAGGAAAAAGTTATTTGGATATTTTTCATGGGCATCACGTCCGAAAATTGATTTTTAATCCCCCGTTTTTCAAGCATTGGAACGATACCGTGGGCAGCTGTCATCACGATGCGAGGATGAATTAACACCCCTGTCATCATTGTGCTAGATATTGGATCATAAATATGGCAAGCGCTGTCATATTCTTGACACATTCCAGTAAATTTTTCGTAATCAGCAGGAGAGTGAATACCATCAGATATCATTCCATAAGAAAAACATATGGCAGACAATAATAAAATTAACATTTTATATTCCTTTTTGTGAATCCGAACTCCTTCTATAATTAGAATAGCAAATAAAATGATGAATCATATAATAAGGTAACTACCCAAGTTGTCCATTAAAGATACAAAAAATTTAAAATAATCTCTTAATATTTATAAAAAAAATTCTCAAAACCCCAGTTTTTACTGGGGTTCCGGAGGCACAAAATGGCTTTAATATAAGCTCTAATAGTTATTTAATCTAAATTAAGCTTAATATTTTTACTTTCTGTTATAGAATTTTTCCGTTCTTCCATTTTTTTTACCAAACAATCAGGCATTTTCAATCTAGTAAAATCAGGTGTGTACGTTTTCACATATTCGTCTATTTTATGTTTCAAATTACCACCCTCCATCTTGTAATGATTAATTTTTTCACTCATAGCATAAGGCATTATCTCATAATGAGGAGAAAAAATTTTCATAACATCCTTCTTGTAATTCTCTATAAAATCATTATCACCCTGGATCTTTGACATACATTCATTCAAATTATCATTAATTTCTTGAAGAAATGTATAGTCTTCATTCGAAAGATCAGTAATCGGGCGTAATGCTGCTTGTAATCCATAAAAACGAACAATATCTGTATAATTTGTATTATTAAAATAACTTCTAAGATTCAAATCCGAGATCGATTGTAGTACCATTTCAAATTTTGATTGAGATGATAATTTTGTTTGTGTGCCTGCCATATATTGATATGCTGATACCATCTCTTCGTGGTGTATTAGTTTACGATTATCAAGAATATCTTCGCAAAAATTAATGATTTCAGGTTGTTGTAGTAATTTCGAAACCTTTTCTTGGTCCAAATTTTTAAATTTTTCCAATATTGGTTGGATGTTATCATACTGCTTCCTATATTGATCAGCATGATTTCCGTCGTTATCTGTTGAAGGTTTATTGTAGTGTATCCACGCATCTGAAAAATTTTCTGATTTACTATTTTCATCACTCAAGAACTTCTCTAATTCTTTTTGAATAGGTTTATGAACAAACTTATTTTCTAAAAATTTGCTCATTTCAGATAAGATTCTATAGTATTCGAAAATTGTTTTGCTTTCCACAAATAGCTGACATGCAGTGTAAAACTCACGATCTCCAAGAAGACCCACACGCCTAGCTAATTCAAAATCTTTCGTTTTTTTGAGATTAGATATTTCAAAAATTATGTTAAGAAAACTATTTTCATCTAATGTATTTAATACAATAGTGCCAAGCAAGTCTGATTTTCCACTATGATTAGACGTAGAGTCTACAATGACCTTAATGCCACATGGAAATTTTTCTTTAATATCTATGTACAATTCTTGTAATTGTGGAATATTTTGATCATTGGGCAAAAATTGATCTTGCAAATGATTTCTGATGTCCGGGGCATTTTTAAGATTCAAGACATCTGTCATACATAATTGAGATTATTTTTTTTGATAAGTACTAATTTTCTCTATGGATGATTCCATTGCACTTAATGGGAACAAAGACATGATGAATAATACCGATAGTTTGTATGTAATTTTTTTCATTTTTTACTCCTTTAACTAAAAAAAAAATTTACGTATACATTATACGTATATCTACTATAGCATATTTTTAAAAAATACATAATTTTTAATTTTATTTAAAAATTGAATCCCATTTTTTCTTTAACAAGATTCAAGTTTTTTTTGGCTATCTCTCTTGCTTTGTCTGAACCCATGTTTAAAATATCCATTGCATCATTTTTTTTGATTGACATGCGGCGATCTCGAATAGGGTCCAAAAAGTTACTTAAGCTTTCCAATAATATTTTTTTAATGGCCATATCTCCAAGACCACCTTTTTTGTAATGTTCTTTTAATTCATTTAAATGGGCTTTATCAGAATAAAAAACATCTAAATAAGAAAATACAACATTTCCTTCTACGCGTCCCGGGTCACTAATCTTAATATGATGAGGATCTGTATACATGGACAAGACTTTCTCTTTAAGCGTTGCGGGGTCATCTTTTAAAAAGATAGCATTATTTAAGGATTTACTGGCCTTGCTTTGACCATCAAGGCCAATTAAGCGTGGATATTCACCAACCAAAGCTTTGCATTCTTTCAAGACTCCTGTTCCGTAAATATGATGAAACCGTCTCACGATATCGTTCGTTATTTCAATCATGGGTAATTGGTCCTCTCCAACAGGCACAATATCCGTATCAAAAGCTATGATATCTGCGGCCTGACTAATCGGGTAGCAAAAAAAACCAACAGGTAAAGAGTGTTCCATATTTTTTTGGCGTATTTCTAATTTAACAGTTGGATTTCTCTCAAGCCGTGCCACCGTTACTAAATTCATCAAATAAATTGTTAATTCCATCAATTCTGGAATCCACGATTGCAAAAAAAATGTTGTTTGAGTTGGATCTAGGCCAATAGCTAGATAATCAGATAAAACCTCTAAAATATTTATTTGAATAGAAATCGGATTTTGAAAATGATCCGTCAAAGCTTGAACATCTGCAATCATGACAAAAGAATCATGAGTTTTTTCAAGATTCAATCTATTTTGAAGAGACCCTACATAATGACCTAAATGCAATGGACCAGTAGGACGATCTCCTGTTAATGAAATTTTTAAAGACATGACTATTTTTTCCTAAAATCATCCAAACGAATAATGTTATTGGCTAAAGCATTTGGATCGGGAGATGGGGATGGTAAATCAAAAATAAATTCTATATTTTCTGAGTCATCTCTGTATTCAATAATGGCATCAAACGGAACAATGATTTTTTCATAGACATCATCGAATGATAAAACCACAATAAATTGATGATCTGACACGTCTAATTCCCAAAATTCGTGTTGCAGAATAATAGTCATCTCTTCAATGTAATCTTCCTTTAATTTTGCAGATATATCCACACCTGGATAATGGGTAGAAAATGTAATCAGGGCGTGTTGACTTTTTTCAAAACCACCATTTTTAGCAGATAACAATATATCTCTAATACATAATCTTAAGTGTTTTTGAATCAAACTTTGATAATTCATTTTAAAAAATTATAAATATTTCCTTATAATAGAATTACCACAAGTATTTAAAAATATCTATACTTGTTTATGATTTTTCCAAGGCGAACTCATCAACACAAATGTTTTTTTAAGGTAATATAATAATCATGGGCTAAAGTGCACTTTATTATGCGGCTATCGTCATTTTTTTTACCAGTTTCAAAAAATAATCCTCAAGATGCTCAAATTATTTCGCATCGTTTAATGATTAGGTCTGGAATGATTTATCAAAATACGTCTGGAATTTATAGTTACTTACCATTAGCTCAGCGTGTTATTCAAAATTTAGAGCGCATTATTGAAGCTGGATTAAATAAAATTGGCTGTCAAAGAATCACGATGCCAACCATTCAACCTGCATCTTTGTGGGTTGAAAGTGGCCGCTATGGTGACTATGGTAAAGAAATGTTAAGGTTTCAAGATCGTCATGATCGCCCATTGGTGTACGGCCCAACGCACGAAGAAGTCGTCACTGATATTGCACGAGCCTATATCAAAAGCTACAGACAGTTGCCAAAAACTCTTTATCAAATACATTGGAAGTTTAGAGATGAAATTCGACCACGTTTTGGCGTTATGCGCGGTCGTGAATTTTTAATGAAAGATGCCTATTCCTTTGACGAAACGGAACAAGGTGCCAGACAAACTTATGAAAATATTTTTAATGCATATTTGGATATTTTTAATATGATGGGGCTTCACGTGATCCCTTTAAAAGCAGATCCTGGACCTATTGGCGGCGATCTCAGCCATGAATTTCATGTGTTAGCAAATACTGGAGAAAGTGCTTTATATTACGACCAAGCCTTTCACGATTTACAACCGCAAGATATGACAATGGAAAAATTGACACAACTTTATGCAATGAGTGATGATCAGCACGATCCTTATCAATGTCCGATTCCAAAAGAAAAGCTTCAATCTAAACGTGGAATTGAAGTTGGGCATGTGTTTTATTTTGGTGATAAATATACAAAATCCATGCGTATGACAATCGTTAATCGTAATGGTGACCAGATCTACCCACAAATGGGGTCCTATGGAATTGGTGTTACAAGACTATTAGCGGCCATTATTGAATCCAGCCATGACGCACAAGGTATTATTTGGCCTAAAGAAGTGACCCCATTTCAAGTAGGGCTGATAAACTTAAAGGAAAATCATACCACCAAAGCAGATGACCTATATACTGTATTACTCAATCATCATATATCTTGTTTATATGACGATACAGACGAAGGAGTTGGAAAGAAATTTTCCACAATGGATTTGATTGGGCTGCCCCTTCAGATAATTATTGGAGACAAGATTCAAGAAAATCTTATTGAGTTTAAAATTCGTCAAACCGGGGACAGACATATTATCTCTGTGAATGATGCTATAGGATTCATCAAAGATTTTTATGGCTGACAACAATCATCCCGCGCATAAAGAATGTCATTGAGATGATTGTCTACACGTTTAGACAACATTATAGGGAGGGTTGTTTTAAATCATGCAGCAAAGCTGATTCCAAAAAATCATCAATATCACCATCTAGAACAGCTTGGGTATTTCCCGTTTCCAAAGAGGTGCGAGCATCTTTGACCAATTGATAGGGATGTAAAACATAGGAACGAATTTGATGGCCCCATCCAATGTCAGTTTTATCAAATTGACCGACTTGTTCTCTATCTTTCTTTTTTAATTCATATAATTTGGCTTTTAACATTGACATAGCATATGCTTTATTGCGATGTTGAGAGCGATCAGTTTGACATTGAGTGACAATGCCGGTTGGTAAATGAGTAATACGAACGGCGCTTTCTGTTTTATTAACATGTTGCCCCCCGGCACCCGATGCACGGTAGGTGTCAATTCGCAAATCTTTATCTAAAATTTCCACTGCAATGTCATCCGTTAAAATGGGCAGGACAGATACAGATGCAAAACTGGTATGACGACGTTTATTGGCATCAAAGGGAGATATGCGAACTAAACGGTGAACACCACTTTCTTTTTTAAGCCAACCATAAGCACGTTCTCCTTCAATTTTAATTGTCACTGATTTGTATCCGGTAGACTGTCCATCTGTCACATCAATGATGTCTGCTTTAAATCCTCGGCGTTCGCAAAACCTAAGGTACATACGTAGTAACATAGATACCCAATCTTGAGCCTCTGTTCCTCCTGCGCCTGAGTTAATATCCAAAAATGCACAAGCACCATCTAATTCATCATTCATCATCAAAATTAATTCAAATCGCCTGAGATCTTTGGATAAAGTATCGTATTGCTCTATGGCTTCTGACTTAGCTGCTTCATCCCCAAGTTCTTGGCCCAACTCATAAAGAGTTTGAATATCCTCAAATCGTTTAAACAAGAATCGGATATCGTTGATTTTTTTTGATACATTTTCTTTAGTTTTTAAAACTTGTTGAGCTTTCTCAGGAGCCTCCCATAATAGTACATCCTCTGATTGTTTTTCTAATTCACTTAAATCCTTGACCAGCTGATCAAAGTCAAAGATACCCCCTTAACATACTTAATTTATGCTTTAATATGTTCATGTCCATTTAATAATATTGATATGCTTAATGTGCATGATTTATTGTTAGTATTTTTAATATGGACGTCAACATCGGATCTTATTTCGAAAAATCTAAATGGTTTTTTGAACAGTTGATCAAACAATAAGTCTTGATTTTTTGTGCATTTTTGTCATAAACGTTGATGCGATAAAAACCCGAAACAGATATATTTACGCTATGGTGATGTTTTACTGTTTCTTTGTAAAAAGTATCATTGATAAAAATGTGATAGGGACCTGTCCCTCCTGTCCATTCAATTTTTAAAATACCTTCTTTATTCAAAAAAATATGACTATCTTTAAGAGGGGATAACATTTTAAATCCATGAGTTGTATGATTTTTAAAAATATGAGGCTGTTCTTCTGGATCAAAGGCACGAGATACAGCAGACACCTCTTTTAATCTTTGAAAAATTGAAAACATGATGGGTGTTGCATGGGTGCGTCCCGTTTGCCCAGGACAAGGCATCCCATCTGGCCGCCCCACCCACACCCCAACCGTATAGCGTTTTCCAACACCAATCGACCAACTGTCCCGGTGCCCATAGGATGTTCCGGTCTTAAAAGCAATATGGGGATGAAAATCCTGTTGCATTTTTTGAAGAATCGTTAAAAGACAATGACATGTAGTTGGAGACAAAAAGGGTAAGTCTTTATGGGCACAGTTTTTATAAAAAGAGGGCGGCTTATAATATCCGTTTCGTGCCAATGATGTATACAACCCAACTAATTCATATAAAGACAGCCCTCCTCCTCCCAATCCTAATGCTAACGATACATTTTTAACCCTTATATGAATACCGATATTTTTCAGCTTTTGGTAAAAATTTTCAATACCATAGTGATGTAAAACCTGAACAACTGGAGTATTGAGTGATAATTGCAATGCTCTTTCAATGGTGAGTGTTCCATGAAATTGTTTAGAAAAATTTAATGGTTCATATCCTTGAATAGAAATTGGT
>JBIKYJ010000105.1:0-2900 GCA_044355315.1 Alphaproteobacteria bacterium
GAGGGCACGCCTGCTCGAGCGAGGCGTACATGCCCGCCGACCTCGGCATCCTCGAAGGCACCCGGCCCGACCGTCACGAGGAGTTCCGCAAGCACTACCCAGACGGCTACCGCATGGAGTTCGTCGGCTACGAACAGGCGCGTAATCACGCTGGCTTGGTCGAGGCGGTCCGCAGAAACCAAGCGGGGGGGAACTGAACATGGCAAAGCGAATCACACAGCAGAACGAAGAGACGGCGCTCGCGACCACCGCGCCGAACGACGCCGAGTGGCGCGCGATCGAGGGCGTCGTGATCGGCGGCGACCTGACGCCGCTCACGCCCGAGCAGCGCGTCCGCTACATGCAGCGCGTCTGCACGGGCCTCGGGCTGAACTGGGAGACGAGCCCGTTCATCTATGTGAAGCCCGCGGACAAGCTGATCCTGTACGCGACGAAGGACTGCGCCGCGCAGCTGAGGCGCCGCGACGGCATCTCGATCGAGGTGACGGGGCGCTCGTTCATGCCCGAGCAGGGGATCTACTGCGTCGAGGTCAAGGCGACGAACGCCCAGGGCCGAAGCGAGACCGCGATCGGCTCGGTCGGCGTCATGGGCATGAAGCACGAGACCCTCGCGGGCCAGATGATGCGCGCCGAGACGAAGGCCAAGCGCCGCGTCACGCTCTCGCTCTGCGGCCTCGGCCTTGACGGCGAGGATGACATGCCCGCGTTCTCGCCGATCGGCAACGGCAGCGCGAAGGGCGACAGGACCACGGACAGCCTCATGGCGGGGAACGCGGCGGCGGACGGACTCGAGGCTGGCGCGCAGCCGAGTGCGATCAAGGGACTCATCGTCTCGGATCATCAGTCGGCGTCCGTCTCCGCCGCAACGCTCGCGAAGGCCGCTCCGTTCGTCGCGAGCCCGAGCGATGCCGCGAGCGTCATGCAGACGCTCTCGGACAACATCGCGCGCGAGGCCGCCGCGGCCGACCGCATCGACACGGGCACCTCGCCGCCACCGAAGACGGGCATCGTCGAGAAGGCGATGGACATCCTCTCGCCGCTCGGCTTTGAGGTGGTCGCCGAGACGGCCTCGCCCGCCGCGCTCGATGACGAGATCGAGGTGCTCGCCGACGAACTGGTCGCGCTGAACGACGCGCTCGGCGAGAAGAAGACCACGGTGAAGGCGATCCGCGCGTGGGCGCAGAAGACCTACCCGAACGACCTCGCGGCACAGGCCGCAGAACTCAAGAAGCGGGTCGAGGACAAGCGCGCGAAGGTCGCGTCGCTGTCGGCGACCGCATGAACCCGAAAGGAGCCAAACACAATGGCATTCGACTGGACCAAGAGCGTGAGCGCCCCGCAACTCGAGCCGGGCGACCACAAGTGCACGATCACGGATGTGAAGCGCAGCGGCAAGAACGGCATGTTCGAGGCGAACGACGGCTCGCCGAAGCTGATGGTGGTCTACCAAGACCACCGCGGCGCGCAGATCGCGCAGTTCTTCACGCTGAACGAGAAGTCGGCGTGGGTGCTCGCGAAGCTGCTGGGCGCGGTCGAGCCCGCGATCGACCTCGCCGCGATCACCGCGAAGGGCATAACGCCCGCGCACTTCGCCGACCTCGACTTCGCGCGCAAGAACCTCGTCGAGAAGCAGCGCACCGTGTTTGTCCGCGTGAAGAACGCCGACCGCGTGGACAAGAACGGGAACCCCGTGCTTGAGGCGGAGCCGATCCAAGCGGCCTTCGCCCGCGTGAACACGCCGCCGAGCGCGCCCGCACCTGCGGCGGCTCCGACCGCTGCCGCGCGACCGCCAGCGTCTCGTCCGATCGACGAGGACGAGGTTCCGTTCTGACATTCCACTCGGCCTCGGTGCGTCGGAAACGGCGCATTGAGGCTTCCCATCGGCCTCGGTGCGCTGCACCCGGTGCATCGAGGCTTTCGACAGCGAGGCAAACACCATGACCACCAAGACCCCGACCGCAGGACGCCCCCGCAAGGTGATGCTCGATAGCATCGAGTACGAGCCTCAGAATCAGGCGCGCGTTCAACTGAACAACGACACCGTCGCCGAGTACGCCGACGCGATGGGGCGGAAGGAGAAGCTCCCGCCGATCGTGTGCTACCACGACGGCTCGACCTACTGGCTCGCGGACGGCTTCCACCGCTACCACGCGGCACGGAAGCGCGGCGAGAAGTGGATCGACGCGCAGGTCATCAAGGGCTCGCGCGACGATGCCAGGTGGCACGCGGCGGGCGCGAACACCCAGCACGGGCTCAATCGCACGACCGCCGACAAGCAGAAGGCGGTGCGCCTCGCGCTTGAGCTGCGGCCGACGCTGAGCGACCGCAAGATTGCGGAGCACTGCGGGGTCGACCACAAGACCGTGGCTATCCAGCGCGCCAAGTCATCTGGGGAAATTCCCCAGATGGACTCGCCACGCACCGCCGTCCGCAACGGCGTCGAGTACCCGATCCGCACGGCGGGCATCAACGAAGGCCGCCGCGCCCAAGCCACGGAGAGCCCCGTGGAGCCGTCCGACCCGTGGGAGGACTCGGAGGGGGAGGACGAACCTGCGGCGGCTCCCGTGAAGGCGGCGGCGGCGGCGAAGCCCGCGCGCGTCGACGGCAAGGGGCGCGTGATTCCCGAGAACATCGCCGAGGCGTTCCTCGACCAGCGCGCCGATGTGAACGAGTGGCTCGCCGACTTCCGCGCGATTTCGGAGCGACTCCTCGGGCAGCGGACGAAGAGCGGCTACGCGTCGCTCGCGTGGCCCGAGATCGAGGCGGCGCTCCTGCGGGTCGCGAACGCCGTCCGCGCCGAGGCGCTGCCGTACGCCGTGTGCCCGTACTGCTCGGGCGACGGGTGCGACGCTTGCAAGGGCAACGGATGGCTGCCGCGCGCCGGGTGGCAGTGCGTCGCG
>JBIKYJ010000088.1:0-3639 GCA_044355315.1 Alphaproteobacteria bacterium
TAAAATAAGGGTAACACGCAGATCAACAATTTGGCGAAAGCACAATGGTGATTGGAAGATACTCTATCATCAAGGAACTGTCATCGATGGAGGTTATGAGTGAAGTGACACAACCAACAACCCTCATCTATTTAACCGGCAAGCCTGGGGTCGGTAAATACACCATTGCTAAGGAGTTGGCGGCAAACCATGGTTTTATCGTGTGCGATAATCAACTGATCAACAATCCTATTTTCGAGCTATTGCAGCTGAGTACTGATACAAAAATACCGAAATTTGCTTGGGATGCGATTGATGGTATTCGTCAATCCGTCTTAATGTTCTTGGAAAAAGAAATGACAAAAAATTACGTTTTGACCAACAATTTGTATGACCACGTCGATGATTACCGATGGTACCAAGATGTTGCTAACACGGCCAGTAAAAGAGGGTCTCTTTTTATTCCCGTCAGGTTTGTCATCGGTCAAGATGAGCACTTAAAACGAATTCAAAGTTGTCACAGGCGCGACCGTTGGAAATCAACGGATGTTAAACACGTGTACGATGACACGCCTTTGCTGCCCATCAATCATCCAAATTTTTTTCAATTGAACGTCACCACTTTAAAGCCGGACGATGCATCAAAAGCCATTATGGAATATGTAAAAAGGTTACAAAGATGAATAAAAACATGATCAATCAAGAGTATAATAAGTTTCTGAGTGACCTTAAAGAGCGGGTTGTATCATCGAGGTATAAAGCGGCTTTGAGTGTAAACCGTGAACTCATTCTGCTTTATCATCATATCTGCACACACATACTTGAGGCGCAAGAACGCCAAGGTTGGGGAACAAAGATCATTGAACAATTATCGAAAGATTTACGCTTAGAATTTCCAGAGATGAAGGGGTTTTCAGTACGAAATCTCAAATATATGCGTAAATTTGCCGATGAATACCCGGATCCTCAATTTGTGCAACAGGTTGTTGCACAATTGCCCTGGGGCCATATTGTCACTATTATGTATTCCATATCTGATGAAAACGAGCGACATTTTTATATTCAAGAAACATTACAAAACGGGTGGTCGCGCAATATTTTATCGATGCAAATTGAAACCAATCTGTTCAAACGCCAAGGAAGGGCAGTAACGAATTTCTTGGATAACTTACCGTCTCCACAATCAGATCTTGCACAAAACACCTTAAAAAATCCCTATCTTTTTGATTTCTTGAGCCTTGGAAAAAACGCGCACGAACGGGAAATCGAAAAAGGATTAGTCGCACACATTGAAAAATTTCTTTTGGAACTGGGGGAGGGATTTGCATTTTTAGGCAGAGAATACCACCTTAAAATTGAGGATCAAGATTTCTATATCGATTTACTTTTTTATCATATCAGGCTTCGCTGCTTTATGGTGATTGAGCTGAAATCTGGAAAATTCAAACCGGAATACGCCGGTAAGATGAATTTTTATCTCTCTGCGGTGGATGATCTACTGCGTAGTCCTGGTGATCATCCTTTAATTGGTCTTATTTTATGTCGTTCGAAAGTTGGTGTTGTGGCTGAATACGCTTTGCGTGATATGACAAAACCCATAGGTCTTGCTGAATATAGGCTACAAGACGCCCTTCCAGAAAACCTCCAAACGGCCCTTCCCACAATCGAAGAATTGGAAGCAGAACTTGCAAAAGATTTCGGGGGGGAAGACGTATAAATATGATCGCCGTACGACCACCACATTTCAAGGCATCACACACATGATTCAACCCAACATTAAAAACTGGAAAAATATGGAGTGATTGATATGATCAAAATTGACCTACTGAAAAACCATCCCAGCGCCATACCTGAACTTGCACATATTTGGTATGAAGTTTTAGGGAAAATTTGGGTCCCTGATGTACCAGTCGAGCGCGTAATGGCAAGGCTAAAAGACTCACTTGAAGATGATAAGATTTTACCAATCACTTTTATTGCATTAGATGGCGATTTACCCGTTGGCATGTGTAGTTTACGTGAAAATGATGGCATTCGGCCATCACTTGTGCCTTGGTTTGGCTCACTTGTGGTTGATCTAAAATATCAAAGACAAGGCATTGGTAAAATGCTGATTGATATGACGCTCCTAAAAGCAAAAGAGCTTGGATTTGAGAAGTTATACTTATTTGCTTTTGATCAGACCATCCCTTCATATTACGAGTCTCTTGGATGGAAAAAAATCGGTATGGATGAATTTAAATCCCATCCTGTAACCGTTATGGAGGTGGAGTCATGATCAAAATCGAAACTTTAAATAATCATCTAAGGCATATAAAACAACTAATATCATTGTACATATTAGTCATTATTATCTTGATGAATAACAGCATTGCTTTTGCTTCTTCTTTTCAGAAAATAAATTTTTGGAACACGAAGCAAAAAGGAGCAAATATCTTTAATCACAATGTCACCTCAGATGATATAAAAGCAGCCAAAAAATGTGGGATAAAATTCATAAGATTGACGCTTGATAAATTTACAAGTTCACATCGTGATTTTTTAATAGGAAATGCTGATGATTATCGTGGATTAATTAAAGGAGACCTAGAAAAGCTCAAGAAGATCTTGGATATATGTTACCAAGAAAAAATGCCGGTCTTAATCACTATGCTAAGTCTTCCTGGATCGCGCTGGAAGCAAAATAATCACGATAAAGACGATCTAAGGATCTGGAAAGATTTAAAGTATCAGGCTCAGGCTGCTCTCTTTTGGCAAGATTTGGCTATAGCATTAAAGGATCATCCTGCAATCGTAGGGTACAATCTACTCAATGAGCCTCATCCTGAAAGAATTTTTGCATCTAAAGAAGTGCACATAAATGCAGTACATCAAGAAGAAGTGCAAAAAATGCTTTACGATTTATATAGCCGCATCATAAAGCATATAAGGCTGGTTGACAAAGATACCCCCATTATTCTTGATAGTTCTGCCTATGCTGACGCTAAAACATTTGCGTTACTGATTCCTCAAGAGGATCAAAATGTTTTGTACTCCTTTCACATGTATGAACCTTATGAATATACAAATCATAAAATGAACAAAGGTAAATATCAATATCCTGGTATTATCAATGGAAAGCAATGGAACCAAAAAGACCTCAGAAAACACATTTCAGCTGTTATTCGATTTCAAAAAACTCACAACATAGGAAGCAATAAAATATTAGTTGGCGAATTTGGTGGGCACCGTATGTCAGCCGGATTAGAAAAATATTTTGAAGATCTCATTGCGATTTTTAATAAAGAGGGTTGGCACTTTGCCTTTTATGCTTTCAGAGAAGATACTTGGGACGGGATGGATTACGAGCTTGGAAATAAGAAGTTACCATGGAGTTATTGGCAAGCTGTAGAGCGTGGTGAAAACCCTGAATTAAATCGCAAATCTACATATCCTGCATTTTCAATAATAAAAGAGGCGTTAGATGATAATCACAATTGATCTTGCGCGCAAACTCATAAGCCAGCAATTTCCAGAATACGCTAGTTTACCTATCGTTGATCACACTACCCCTCACTTTTTAGAAGGTCTTGAGCAGCCTGCATAATAAGATCAAACAAACCAGAAGAACCACCCTGATAATCATGTTGGATCGTTCTCAGTCCTAAGGTAAAAATAGAG
>JBIKYJ010000006.1:0-25044 GCA_044355315.1 Alphaproteobacteria bacterium
GCTTTTGTTGTCTGGTAACGGGTACGACATCATGTTGACTTTGTAAAGTGTAAAGCTTTTATCGTCATCCCAACTGGCATCAAAGTTATAACCAAGCTTAGGGTCAAACAACAAACATGTCATGGGCTTTGGAAAATTATGACGCGACTTATCTAGCAAATAACCAATATGGGCAAATGAAAATATTCGTTTAGATTGATTAATTTGGATATTATGAAGGCCTTGAATATTTAAATAATAATCGGCATCTTCAAAATAGCCTTTGCCTTTTACTTGCATGGTTTCACGAGAAGGATATGTCTTTTGACATTCAAAATCAAATGATTGATCATTATTAATTGTCGACATCACGTTATAAGAAAAATAATGACTGTCTCCTTCGTCATTATCAGATAATGCGTCATCTGTTAAGCTATCCAGTGATTCCTCTGGATAATAATATACAAAGAATGACCAATTCTCGTTACACACAAGACCTTGTGATGTTTGAATAAACTCAATGTTTGCTTGCCCTACGATGTCTCTAATTGACTCAGAATCACCATTTGAATTTTGAATTAACTCAATTTTGTAAATACCCTTATGTGATAAAAACAGATGAGAAGGAGCGCATAATGTTATACCTACATACATGCACAAAAAAATTATAAATCTTAACAAAGAATTGGAGTAAGATTGAATGATGTGTTATTTTAATTTATTTTTTTTAATTAAATCAAATTTGTACAAGTTCAGCTTGCCTGTTCATCCTATTTGAACATAATTAGATATCAATCGTGATAGATATTTTTTGATGGTACAATAAAAAAACATTTTTACAATAACGATAATGGGGCAAACGTGTATCGTATCCATTGGATCGGCGCTACCATCACGAATAATTGATAACACACATTTTTCTTCTTACCTAGACACATCTGATGAATGGATTCAATCAAGGGTTGGAATTAAATCTAGACATTGGATTGATAGTCAAGAAGATACTGCAACTTTAGGGGCCAGCGCTGCACGTCTTGCTATAGAAAAATCAAACCTACATATTAACGACATTGATGGAATTATTTTAGCCACATCAACACCGCTTCACAGGTTTCCAGCAACTGCTACAAAAATACAATCTTTACTAAATATGAATCATGGTTTTGCTTTTGATATCCAAGCCGCGTGCTGTGGTTTTGTATATGGTTTAAGCATTTGTCACGCTATGATCCAATCAAATCAGGTCCGTCGGTTACTTTATATTTGTTCTGAATCAATGAGTCAATTATTGGATTCGTCAGACCGATCAACAGCAGTTATTTTTGCAGATGGAGCCGGAGCATTAATTTTAGAAAACAATACAAGTTATACCTCAAAAGGAATTATTGCGTGTTCAATTCATTCTAATGGCGATCACTATAATCAGCTCTACGTTAAAAAAGAAGGGGGTATTTATATGGAGGGTAAAGATATTTTTAAACATGCAACCACTAAAATGCTCAGTAGTCTTCAAGAAGTATGCGACAAAGGGGGTGTCTCTATTTCTGATTTAGATTGGATTATTCCTCATCAAGCTAATCAGCGTATTATTGATTATATGATTGATAAAGGCAATCTAAACCCTGAAAAGGTCGTCAGCACCATTAGATATCACGGGAATACATCTGCAGCGTCTATTCCGTTGGCATTAGATTCAATTTCTGTTAAAAAAGGGGATCTCATTGGCATGGTTGCCTTGGGCGCGGGGCTAACGTGGGGAGGGTGCCTGATAGAATATTAATTTGTCAAAGACCAGATATATTTCAGAAATTTCTTTATCAGTTTACTTTACAGAAAGTTGAATAAATAGGACGGAAAATTAAAATGAGTTATAATTTAAAAAATTATAACAATAAATGTTAACAATGAAAAAGTTATCATCATTTTTCATGAGTGGAAAAGAAGTGCTTCCTTTAGTTGAAGGAGGAAAGGGAATCAATGCATCCAGTGGAATGAGCTGTGGAGCTTGGGCTAAAGAAGGCGGAATTGGTACTTTTTCTGCTGTTAATGCCGATGCTTATGATGATCAGGGACGTTTAATTCCAGTGCAATATTTTGGAAAAACAAGAAAAGAAAGGCATACAGAATTAATTGCTTATGCGATCAAAGGTGGTATCAGCCAAGCACGTGTGGCCCATGACGTCGCTCAGGGGCATGGACGTATTCATTTAAATGTTTTGTGGGAAATGGGGGCGGTAGAGCCGATTCTTCATGGAATCCTATCGCAAGTCAAAAACTTAGTTCATGGAGTTACATGTGGCGCTGGAATGCCTTACCGGTTGGCAGAAATTTGTTCTTCTTATGAAAAATATTACTATCCAATTGTTTCATCCGCTCGAGCTTTTCGTATTTTATGGAAACGTGCATTTCATAAATTTAAAGAATTTTTAGGTGGAGTGGTGTATGAAGATCCTTGGTTGGCAGGTGGTCACAATGGGCTATCAAACAGTGAAGATCCTAAGAAACCGGAAGCCCCCTTTCCGCGTGTTTTAGCGTTAAGAGAAGTCATGCGTGAGTATGGATTAGGACTTGTTCCTATTGTTATAGCCGGAGGTATTTGGAGCTTGAGTGAATGGAAGGATTGGATTGGTCATAAAGATTTAGGGCCGATTGCTTTTCAATTTGGAACGCGTCCTTTGGTGACCCAAGAAAGCCCCATCTCTATGGCATGGAAACAAAAATTACTCATGCTCAAACCTGGAGACGTAAAATTAAATAAATTTAGCCCAACCGGATTTTATTCATCAGCAGTTGAGAATGATTTTTTAAAAGAGTTGTACGCACGATCGGATCGCCAAATCTATTTTTCAACCGTTAAAACTGATGATTATTCCATATCATTACCATTTGGACGCAGGGGGCGGGAAATTTTTGTATCCATAGATGATATAAGCAAAATTCAACAATGGCAAAAAGAAGGTTTTTCCCATATGATGAAAACACCTGATCATACAATTATTTTTGTAGACCAAAAAAAATATGATGATATTTTAAAAGATCAACGAGATTGTATGGGGTGTTTATCTCATTGTGTATTCAGTAATTTTGCACAAAATGACGAAGGATGCACAGGTCGAATTCCCGACCCCAGGTCATTTTGCATTCAAAATACATTGCAAAATATTGGACACGGTGGTGATGTTAATCATAACTTAATGTTTGCTGGACATAATGCATATCGTTTTGCAAGTGATCCTTTCTATAAAAATGGATTCATACCCACAGTTCATCAATTATTTGATCATCTTATTAAAACTATTTAAATCATTGTCAGTCTAAATATGATGTAAATATAGTCGATTACATCAAAGTTGTTCGAGATTAATGTTGCAAAATTATCTTTCCCATGATTTGTTCTCAAACGCTCCTAGGTAGTTGAGAAAAGGAAAGTGTAAATATAAAACAATTAAAATTTTTATGAACACCTGAACACGTGCAACTACTGTGTTTTTTAATGGATAACATGATATAATTAATTTCAAGATGAAAAAATGAACTTTTATAATGATTGGCGTCACAATGGATATTTTATTAAAAAAAGATGGGCAATCTCAAGATTTTTATATTGCAAAACCTTTATATCATCAAAGCATTATTAAATATGGTGGTAAATCAATCCCTTTAACCATTTGTCACGAATCAATCCCTTATTATTGTGATATTTTAAGTGGACTTGTTTTAACTGGCGGTGAATATGATTTATGTCCATCTTTATACGGCCAAGATCCTCACGAAAAAACAAAACCTCTGAGGCAACGTCAAAATTTTGAATGGGCATTATTAAATGCATTTTTGAAAACAAAAAAACCCATTTTGGGTGTGTGTGCAGGATTTCAAATGATCAATGTTTATTTTGGGGGAAGCTTGATTCAACATTTAGATGATTGGAATTCAACGATTGATCATAAAGGATTTGATCCTTTTCAAATTGCTCACTCACTTCAGATCATCGATTTCAAGCCTTTTCAAATTTTTGATCAGGTTCCGGTTAATACCAGTCATCACCAAGGCATTGATCGTTTGGGGGGTGGTTTAAAAGTTGCTGCTGTATGTCCCGAAGATCAGCTAATTGAAGCAATTTATCATCAAGATCACCCTTTTTGCTTAGGTGTTCAATGGCATCCTGAATTTCATGCAAGTCCGCTTGATCAAGTTGTGTGGAGTGAATTTTTGAGAGCATCCTATGAAAAATAAAGCATTTGTATGGATGCTAGTATGGTGCGTCATGTCGATTTGCGCCATGTCTCTTGCTAAATTTTTACCTGATCACATTAATAATTTTACCGTCTCAGGTATACGGTATTTCATAAGTTTGGTATTTTTGTTAATGATCCAAAAGCCTAAAAAAAATTCTTTTAAAACACCTCATCTGGGCTTGATGATGATTCGTGGAGTTGTACTGTTTTTTGCTACTTTATGTACATATTATGGATACCGAAATTTACCGTTGACCCTTGCCACATCTATTGGGTTTACAGGACCATTACTGACGGCTTTTTTAGGAGTTATATTCTTAAAGGAAACAATATCCACCGTGCAAATATTAGGATTTATCACATGTTATGTGGGCATTGTATTGGCAACTCAACCAGGAATTCATGGGAAAGATATTATGTGGCCGGTCATTGTTGAACTTGTGGGCAATATACTAGCATCTTGCTCAATTTTACTGGCAAAACATTTGTCAAAATCTCATAATTCTTTACAAACTTTAACATTATCAACACTGATATGTTCTGGATGTTTTTTTGTTTGCTTACCATTTTTTTATACGCCTGTATCAGGATATGATTTGATTATTTTATTATGCATTGCTGGATGTGCAACATTATCATCTTATGCATATATTCATGCATTAAGATTTGAGCGGGCATCATTTGTTAGTTTATTCGAATATTTAAGGTATCCTTTATCTTTTATTTTAGGATATTGTCTCTTTTCTGAACGATTAAATCGTCAACAAATCATAGGTACGATTTTAATTATGGCGAGTGTATATATCTGCGTTCACCGAAAAACATCAATCGGGTATCATTAAAAAAGTGCTCTTACGTTGGCTCCTCAGAAACTCTAGCATTCATTCAAGGGATATGATGTCAAAATTATCTTTTTTAAGGTGAATTGTGATGACTTGATCAGAGCCGATCATCTTTCGATGCTTGCCTTTTGATGAATAATTTGAAAAAATAAATCCGGCAATACCATGAATGGGATTCATGAGATTAATGGGCATCGTATAGCTTATTCCTGGAACAATATCAGCTTCAAAAATCTCAAATGATTCTTTATTGGGATCATTGTCTTTCATATCATCAATTTTTTTAAAATAAGATTCCGAATCTAAAGATATTAAAGTTTTAAGGGTTTCCTCTTTATGAACAATCACAATATGAATTTTAACAGCGGAGTTATCATTGGCGTCATCGTCTGCTTTAAATGTAACTTTATTCAAATAAACTTTTGTCGATGAAGCTCCTATAAAATCTTTGACATCTTTAACCAGTGAACACCCTGGTAAAATCATTATTATGATAATTGTCAATATTTTTTTGACAAGTTTCATTATTATTTAACAACTACTTTAGAAAAATCAATATCGCTTACCACTTGACCAGCAGCTTTGCCGTCTTGGCCATAGACTTTAATGGTATCCGTTCTTTGTTGAATTTGTATAGTAATAACAGCCTGATCAATTTGCTGTTGGACGGATTGAATACGACAAACTTTAAAGACAATTGTTTGCACAACTTGCAATACTTTGTCAATATTTGCCAATCTTTCCAAGTCAATTTGTGGAATAACTTCGCCGTTAGCCATTGCATTGGTGATATTTGCAACATACCCTCCCATGGGGATGATCACAACCAAATCCGTATGAATAAGCGTCGCTGTTGAATGGTGTTGCCCACCAAGATTTGGTGATGAACTTCGGCTGACCGCACCACTCCATCCAAATACCTCCACATATTCTTCTTTTCCTGTCACATTTGAACCTTTTGGAGATTTATCACCAATTTTAATTATCCATTCAGGAGACCTGCTGTAAGAAGGGACTTCAGATCCTTGGTTAATAACCGGCACCATAATAGACATCATTTGACCAGTCGATGGATTAGGAATTTGGAGGTTTTGAATCTGGAATCGCGGCAGAGACATTTATTAATAAGTAATTAATATATTTTATTGTACGATATTTAAAAAATAGTAACCACCTAGGTTGCCGATAAAGATATAAAAAATTTAAAATAATCTATTAACATTTATCAACTACTATCGACTGAAGTCAATAGTAGTTGATACTGGCAAAATAGGATCTAGCGACACAAGATGAAATGATACAATTTCTCCATGATCACAAGTGATTTGTGTATAATACATTAAAACCATTATTTTTTATTGTTATGACACAACCTTACATGATCGTTCTTGGGAATGAAAAAGGGGGTACCGGAAAATCAACTATTGCGATGCACATCATTGTTTCTTTATTACAAAAAGGTTTCAAAGTTGGCAGTATTGATACTGATGCTCGTCAAGGAACTTTATCTCGTTATATCGAAAACAGACGCTTGCGCTGTGAAAATTTAGATGTATCATTACTTGTTTCTGAGCATTTGGCCATTTTCCCAAGTCAAAATGAAAATAAAAATATTGCAAATGAACAAGATCAACAATCGTTAAAGCAAGCTTTTGAGACATTCAAAAACTGTGATTATATTGTGGTTGATACTCCTGGCAATGATACATTTTTATCACGAACAGCCCATTCTTATGCCAACACATTAATTACCCCCCTTAATGACAGTTTTATCGATTTGGATGTGTTGGTTCGTGTTAACCATGAGATTAATCAACTGAAACCTAGTATTTATGCAGAATCCGTATGGGAATACCGCAAACAAAGAGCTATGCGTGGTGAAAAAAAAACTATCGATTGGATTGTTTTGCGTAATCGCTTAAGTTCTTTGAATTCCAAAAATAAAGAAGAGGTTAAAAAAATTTTAGAGGCGCTGTCGAAACGTATTGCTTATCGGTTGATCACTGGATTTGGAGAGCGGGTGATTTTTAGAGAACTATTCTTAACGGGCTTGACATTACTTGATACAGGATCTCAAAAAAACTCATTAAGCTTATCACATGTGGCGGCACGCCAAGAATTAAATGAGCTTCTAAAAGCAATGAATATTATCGATAATGACTTAATGGTAGGGAATCAATAATGGCTTTGTCACCAACAATCGTTCGTCAATACGACATTCGTGGAACCTATTTAAAAAACCTGTATGAAAAAGATGCCTATTTTTTAGGTCAATCATTTGGTTCATGGATGAAAAATGCTAAGAAAAAATCAGTTGTGGTTGGGTGCGATGGACGCTATAGTTCGCCCATTTTAAAAGAAAAACTCATCCAAGGACTCGTGAGTGTAGGGGCGCACGTGATTGATGTATCCGCCATTCCAACTCCTTTTGTGTATTACGCTGTACAAACACGTCCGGCAGACGCCGGCATTATGGTGACAGGTTCTCATAATCCCAAAGATGATAATGGGTTTAAAATCACACTGAAAGAACGTCCTTTTTTTGGAAAATCTCTAGAAGAATTACAGCATCAAACTATTCATACTTGTGAAGGAGGGAGTATAGATCCTTATGATGTTGTCACTCCTTATATTGAAATGATCAAAGACTTTGTTAAAACCCCCCTTCCTTTTCGTGTTGTCTTTGACGCAGGAAACGGAATTGTGGGACCTTTTATTGAAAAAATAGCCCCACTCATTGTCAAAAACCCACATTTTTTATACACAAAAGTTGACGGAAATTTTCCAAATCATGCCCCCGATCCATCGGACCAAGATGCGATGGTCAATTTACAAGAAAATGTCAAAGAATTAAAGGCAGATTTAGGTATAGCTTTTGATGGAGATGGGGACCGTTTTGGTGTTGTCACTCATAAAGGGGATTTACTCAAAGGAGATGAGGTGGGTTATGTATTGGCCAATAGTTTATTTAAAAATACAGCTTCACCAACCTATTTATTTGACATCAAAACATCATCTGGTGTATTGGATATCTTAAGATGTCACGGTGCAAAGGTCATATTGTCACCATCTGGACATTCTTTGATTAAGGAAAAAATGAAGGAATTGAATGCAGATTTTGCAGGTGAAGTGAGTGGTCATTTCTTTTTTAAATCCCATTTTTCTTTTGATGACGGAGTGTATGCAGCTTGTCATTTTTTAAAATACTGCTACCCCATATCAGCTAGTATTCCAGAAGCTTTTTCAACACCAGAAATCAGGATTCCTTACCCAGAAGAGGATAAATTCCAAATTATTGACCGTATCAAAGCACGCCTTTTGGAAGATCAATTTATAAGTATTGATGGTATTCGCTTTGAATCAAACAAAGGATGGTGGCTCATGCGTGCTTCCCATACGCAAGCGGCTCTTAGTTTACGTTTTGAGGGACAAACATCAGCATTTCTTAAGGACATGATTCAAGATTTTTTAAAAATTATTGAAAATGAGGAGGTATTGTTGAAAATTGTCAAAAATTTCTTAACATCGGAGTGCAATTAAAAATTGGGGAGAATTTAAATTTTTAAACCAATGCCCATCATGGACATTGGTTAATCCGTTTTACTTATATCTAAAATTATTCCCCAATTGATGCTAATTTTTTTAACTGATCATCTGCGATGAGAGAATCAATCAGTTCATCCAAGGCTTCGCCTTCTAATATTTGAGAAATTTTATAAAGCGTGAGATTGATACGATGATCACTAACACGCCCTTGGGGAAAATTATAAGTTCGAATACGTTCAGATCTTTCAGCGGTACCAACTTGAGATTTTCTTTGCTCAGCTTGTTCTGAAACAACCTTATCTTTTTCCACTTGATAAAGCTTTGCTTGTAAAATTTTTAAAGCCTTGGCTTTATTTTTGTGTTGAGAGCGATCATCTTGTTGGGTGACTACAATTCCGGTTGGAATATGGGTTATGCGAATGGCACTTTCCGTTTTGTTGACGTGTTGTCCTCCGGCACCTGATGCCCGATAAACATCAATCCTTAAATCTTTTTCTTCTATATGAATGTCAACGTCTTCAACTTCTGGAAGAACTGCAACCGTTGCCGTAGAAGTATGAATGCGCCCTCCTGCTTCGGTCACCGGAACCCGTTGTACGCGGTGAACACCTGATTCAAATTTTAACCTTGAAAATACGTCTTTACCCTTAATAGATGCAACCGCTTCTTTGATAGAACCAAGGCCGCTGTCTTGAAAATCTAATATTTCAAATGTCCATCCTTGATGAGCACTATAACGTTGGTACATACGAAATAAATCAGCAGCAAAAAGACCGGCCTCGTCCCCGCCCGTTCCCGCACGAATTTCTAAAATGGCGTCTCGTTCATCATCAATATCTTTTGGAAGCAACATGATTTTAATATCATATTCCAACGTGGTGATTTTTTTCTTTAGCTCTGCGTATTCTTCTTGCATTAAATTTTTCATGTCTGTGTCTTCTTCCCGTGCAATTAGATGATCAAGTTCACTCAATTGAGATTTTGAATTCAAAAAATCATTGATTATTGGAATAAATTCTCCCAATTCTTTGTATTCTTTTGACAATTTTGCAATTTCTTTATGATCGTTGGTTGTATTTAAAATGTCATTAATTGTTGCATAACGTTCTTGTAACTTTTTTAATTGATCATCTAGCATAAAAAAAGATATTTGATATTTTCTTCATTGTAACCTAACATAAATAAGATTTTGTATTTTATCATAACGGCTGGTATATTTTGTTATGAGGTTTAAATAATAGTAACCATGACAAATTTACCTTTTATCGATTGGTTTTTAAAAAAAGGATATGCACAAGGTGCATTTTGGGCGATGATGATTGGCGTTGTGAGTGTGTCAAATGATGTTTTAATGTGCAAACTTGGAGACAGGTTTCACACTATTGAAATTGTATTTTTTAGATATTTATTCAGTATGGTCACTGTGATTCCATTTATGATGGGAAAAGGATCCTATTACTTTAAAACAAATCGTCTTCCTTTGCATTTTGTACGTGCTTTAATTGGGGCAATTGCCTTGGGCTTGTGTTGTTATTCTGTGTATGTCATGCCATTGGCTGAAAACACATCTATTATGTTTGCTCAGCCATTATTCTTTTTGCCGATGGCCTATTTCTTTTTAAAAGAACGGGTTGATATGGCCCGTTGGATTGCAACCTTGATGGGGTTTGTTGGCCTTCTAATTATTATACGCCCAGGCACGGATACATTTAATGTGGCAGCTTTGATACCTGTCAGTGCAGCATTATTATTTGCGATTTCTAATGTTATTGTAAAAAAAATGGTGGGCGGTGACCACATTTATACATTGTTATTTTATTTTGGCTTAATTTCAACATTATTGGCATTGATTCCATTAGCATTTGTTTGGAAAACACCAAATATTGATGAATTATGCTACCTTGCTGCACTGGGAGTTGGTGCCAATTTAATTCAAGTATGCTTATTTAGAGCTTACAGCGCTGCAGATGCATCGTCTTTAACCCCCTATAGCTATACAGAAATTATTATATCCGCCATATCTGGTTATTTATTTTTCAATCAAATTCCCCATGCATTCTTATACTTGGGCGCAGCCATTATTGCAATTAGCACATTTTACATCACAATTATCGAAGCCAAAAAAAATAAATAAGTCATAAGGTCCCAGTAAATCTGGGGCCTCTTCAAGCAATTATAGGCAGTCTGGAAAAATTCTATGTTACCTATCGTTGAGATGATCAACCATTTAAGCATTTACAAAACACAGGTATACCATCACAACCATAAATTTTGATCCATCCTTTTATAGAATTTACAGGTGTGAGTGACACATCAATAATATGATTATCACCAAAAAATGCACCAGGAAACCTTGGATATGGAAGAACTGCTCTCACCAAATTAAAAATTTTTTTATGGGATTGAGTGAGATCAATACGTCCATCTTCCGGATTTCGACCTCCAAAATAAGATCCTTCTGCCAATGATTGAGGAATCGAAGAGATACGCCCATTTATAATATCATGACTATTTTCAATTAATATGTCGTAAGCTGCCTTGTCCAATCGATCTTGGACATCTCCAGCAAAATCTGTTTCTTTGATAGAGACAGATTTTTGACACACGATATCTCCAGCGTCAATTTTTTCAACCATACGGTGCAATGTCACCCCTGTAACCGTTTCTCCGTTTAAAATAGCCCAATTGACAGGGCATCTCCCCCGATACTTTGGTAATAATGATCCATGCACGTTAAAAGCTTGAGGGCAAGTATTGAGAATATCCCGCTTTAAAATATGTCTATAGTAAAAAGAGAACATCACATCAAAGGATTCTTTTTGAAAAAAATCAATATGATCATTAGGATTATCAAAAAAAATCTGAGGAATATTTAAGTCTGCACAATGGGGAAGGCCTTCCAAACGGTCTTCATATGTCCATAAACAATCAATAAATATTTGGCTGTCTAATAAAGCTTGTAAACAATGAAACCCTAAAGAATTATAGGCAAATACACAAATTTTAGGTTGATTCATGAATATTAGATCATCTCCAATCCACCATTCACATGGATCGTTTGGCCCGTGATATAGGATGCCTCTTGAGACGCCAAAAATATGCATGCCGATGCAACCTCTTGCCCAGTTCCCGCACGTTTCAAAGGAATCATATTATACATATGTTGTTGCTGTTCAGGCAGTAGTTTATCCGTCATGGCTGATTGAATAAACCCAGGCGCAACACAATTAATTGTGATATGACGTGAGGCAGTTTCATAGGCTAATGCTTTGCTCATACCGATTAATCCAGCTTTTGACGCACAATAGTTAGTCTGACCAGGGTTCCCCATGACAGCAACCACCGAAGAAATATTAATGATACGCCCAAAACGTTTTCGGATCATGGCTTTGATGGCGCTTCGACACAGTTTAAATGCTACGGTTAAATTCATATTTAAGACATTATTCCAATCATCATTAGACATGCGTAAAATAATGTTATCCTTTGTAATTCCTGCATTGTTAATAAGAGTATCAATGTCACCAAATTCGGATTGCAGTGTATCAAATAAGTTATCAACTTTATCTAAATCAAATAAATCAAAAGGATAAATGGTCGCACGACCACCATCATTATCAATCAATTGTTTAAGATCTGATAGAGCATTAATTTTTGTTCCAGTTAAAATAACTTCTGCCCCCAAAGACGCCATCGATTTTGCAATATCTTGACCAATACCACCCGAAGCACCGGTTATCAAAATACGCCTGTTATTTAATTTGAACATGTAGGTAATTTAAGATAACTTTGGTTTATCATATAAAAAAAATATTCATATGACAAATAAACGTATATGCTATTTTGACACCTGGGTAAATTTTTATGTTGCCAAAGTTTTGGAATAGGAATTAATTTAAGAGCAATTTTTCTTATTAAATCTCTGCACTTTTTGAAAAAAGATTTAATAGTATTAATGTTTTTTTTGAGCATTTTACAACATCTCCTGCTGGTGTTCTCATTTTTATTCCCAAAAAAATAGAAACATGATGTAGGTTTGCATTTGTCAACTTGTTTGATTTAAGTTAAAAACTTATGTTTAAAAAGGTGATGTTTCTTTTATCCATTCCCCCTTTGGGGTTTGTTTGAAGTATTGGGGATCAGAGTAATTCTGATAAAATAAAAATTTTTTTTCTGCTATTGGCCTTTCCAAGGTATTGAAAATTTCAACAACCCTTTCAGCCTGTATACCTTCAATTGGTGAGCTCCCTAAATTCACAATCACCTCAAGACGGTCCATATCGACGATAGTACTCAACCAAATAGGTTGTTGTTCTTTAAAATCTTGCATGTCATTAGTACACCCATGTGGTAAAAATGATAACTGGGAATACGTCCAAAGGAGCGTGTTCAATGATTGAACCTGCTCCGCATCTTTACATAAAATTAAACATCGTTTTTGCGATGCATAAATTTTTTCAACAATCTTTGGCAAGACTTTGTCGATAGGGTCTTGCGTGGTTTCATAAAAATTGACAATCATCAAAACCTTGAGGAAAAACTGATGAAAAAACGTCTTGTTTGGTCGAAATATTTTTTCTTGATGGGCATTGCATAAAAAACACCGATGGGACCAAAGGGGGATGTCCATAAAATTCCGGGGCCCGCCGACACTCTGGGGGCTTTACTGTCTAAAATTTGTGGAGCTTTTGATCCAGCTGGTAGTGATGACACACTAGATTGACCCGGTTTCCAGCTGGCCCCAACGTCAATAAAAACTGTTCCAAACAGTCCCCATTCTTTTGGTGCTCCAATCGGGAGTTTAACCTCGGCGCTGCCTCGATACATACGTGTTCCTCGGATGCAATCTTTATCCTTTGTTGACATATCTCTTGGCCCTATTCCATCAAAATCAAATCCTCGAAGTGACTCTCCACCCATCGAAAAACTATCCACAACACGAACCGGACGTTTTCTTAGGCTGTGCAACATACCAAATTCAGCGCTGAGTTTAAATACAATACTTTCTTCCTCGCCAACCCCCTTATACACAGCAGCAGAAGTAGATGTTTCTAAAAAGGAGACATTCCCTCCAACACCTGCAAATTGGTTGCCAACAGAAAACAAAAATCCAGATGTTGGATTCATAAAACTGTTTAACGTTGAGAAAAAGACCGTATGACCAACGGCGGATTTGAAGCTACTTTTGGCTTGGTCACGAATGATGATACTAACGTCATCTTTCACACCCGAAATACGTGTGTTTTGAATTGTATAGTAAACTTTTTGAGACCAATGCTTTGTTAGTGGATACCGAAGACCAACGGTCGTTCCAATATCTATTTCTTTAAACCCTTTTGCTCTGGTTGATCTAAATCCAAATACGCTTAAGCTGGCAGCTAAATGGCGATCTAAAAATCTGGGATCCGTGATACCAACATTAAGACCTTGTGTTTTTTTTGATGCAGATACATCAAGGCTGGTAATACGACCTGTTCCCATAAAGTTATTTTCACGAATACCCACATTGACACCTGGGCCGTCAATGGTAGAGTAAGTAGCACCTCCTGAAATTTCACCGGTTGGCTGTTCTTCAACGCGTACCATTAAATTAGCCAAATCTGGTTCAGATCCTTGGGCTGTTTCCACATGAACCTCTTTAAAATAATTTAAATCTTTTAACATGGCTTCGGCGAGTTTAATTTTTTGTGCGTCGTAGGCGTCTCCTTCAAAAATGGGAATCTCTCGTCGGATCACATGATCACGAGTACGATCATTTCCAACGATATCAACGCGTTCGATGCGTACCTTGATACCTTCTTTAATTTTATAAATAACGCTGACAGTTTTATTTTGAATATCTTGGGCTTCAATAATTTGAACATCTAAAAATGCATATCCTTGAGAAGCAATTTTTTCTTTAAGCCTAAGCGATGTTTTTTCCAAAAGTTTTTTACTGTACTCATCGTTTTTGGTATATTGAATCTCTTTCAATAGATCATTTTTTTTAACTCCTGGAATATCACATTCAATTGATGTGGATCCAAAAGTAAACATATTTCCTTCATCAATAGTCATGGTGATGTAAAATTCATCTTGATCTTGGCTAAGTTCCGATACGGCAGATAAAATTTGTGCATTAGGATGTCCATGATCGTAGTAAAATTTTTGAACAGCTTGTTGATCCGAGATAAAACGCTCCGGATCATACACATCATCATTGGCCCAAAAACGATACCAACGATACCGTTTGGACTGCAAACATTCTTCTAAACGTTTTGAACTAAATGTTTTATTGCCAATAAATTTGATGTTTTTAATAAAAACAGGCTTTCCTTCATCAATTTCAAAAACCAAATTCACACGATTTTGATCTAAATGAATAAGTTTTGGATTAACTTTTGCTTGGTAACGACCCATGCGGCGATAGGCTTCTAGTAATTGCTGAAGAGCCAATTGGACCTTTGATTTCGATAAGATTTCACGTGGTTTTAAGGTCATAAATTTTTGAATATCGTCATCTTTTAATTTATCGTTGCCCTCGAATTGTATTTTGTTAATGCTAGGGTTTTCTTCGACCTTGATTGTTAAAATACCGTTGTCAAATGATATGTGAACATCTTTAAAATAACCCGTTTCAAAAAGATCTTTTAAACACGTATCAATAACGTCGGTTGATATAGGATCACCGGTTTTAATAGATAAATAGGATTCAATGGTTTGTTGTTCAATTCTTTTATTCCCTTCTGTTACAATTTTTGACAGAGGTGCTGCCAACAAAATACCCATCTTTAATACATAAAAAATACATAAAATAAAACGCAAAGTGATTCAATAATCTATGACTCTTTATAAAAGAATAGGCAATTTTTTTTAAAAAGTCTTGATAGTCTATTAATAGTCTGAACTTTTAAGCAGGTATGTTAGAATAAAATTAAAATATTTTAATTTGAAATATTTTTTATTATTAATTTTAAATTTGATATCATTTGTAATGTCAATGGATTTAAATAATGGCGAATTGGCGTGCTTCCAAGGGAAATTACATTGGATATGTATAATTAAATCAAAAAAAAATCCTATTCTTCGTTGTTCTATTCCTTATGAAATGGAACAACTAAATAAGGATTGGTATGCCATCTATTTTAAAACACCCAAGGGGATGTTACCTAAAATTAATCAAACAATGTTTGGGTGGTCCTTATCGTTTTCACCGTTATATGAGTTTAATTGTTTATCAAAACCTGATTACCCTAAAATACCTCATGAAGGTGATGTATTGTTTTTAAAAATACTTAAAGACGATACCGTATATTGCATTACCCCATTTTACAAAAAAACGTCTCTTATTGCAGGTAATTCTGTTGTCTTAAACAGTTGTCAAGGATACGCATTCAAGATTTTATCTAAAGCAAAGATTAAAAAGGATCATCGTTTTGTGTATATTCCTTTTGAATGCCCCCCAACTTCCTTGCTACCCTCATGTGTAAATGACATATCTTTTGGTGAGATTTACTATGCGTTTCATAACGATTCCTTACCTCTTATGAAAAAATGGCCATTTTACCTATTGTTTGGAAAAAACATTGATACAACCCAATCAAAGTATCATGTTTTTTACGAAGGCATTCGTTTCGTGGGTATAAAAAAAAAACAACAAGCTTTGGACATACTGGAATCCTTAATGAAATCATGTCATATCTTGCCATTGGATTACCGTATCATGACACAAATCTTGATACATGTTTTAAAAAAGGAAAAATTTGACATTATTCGCTATGTCCAAGGGATAGATCAAAAAATATTAAAAATTTTATTGTATACATATCTGGTTCTTTACCATGATCATAAAAATGCTGCGCTGTTATTAAAGGATATGGATGTATATCATGATTTTGAGATAAAACATCTTAAAAATTTTATTCAAGGAGAGGATTGTTTTGAGGAGAAAAAAAAATTTTTAAAATATTATAATGATCAACCAGATAAATTTAAAGAATGTATCCAAATTTTATTTAACCATGAAAATTCTCGTCATAATTATTTAACGGCTGGAGATCTTTTTTATGATTATTGGATAGATCAACCTGCTAGCCCAGATAAAACAATTGGTTGCATCCAATCATGCGAAGCGCTTATCCATGGAAAAAATTATGACAAAGCATACCAAATTTTATTATCAATAGATTCTCAGGATGCAACGTTGTACTATCTTAAAGGGTTGTGTTTATATCATCAAAAAAAATACGACAAAGCACTAGCTTATTTAAAAAAATCACTCTTACCCAACAGTTTTCAAAATATTGGCTATATTTACTTTGACCAAGGACAATGGGACCTTGCTAGGGAGTATTTAGATAAACGTTTAAAATTGATTGAGGGGATATTGCTCCCTGAGGAAATTGAATTAAAAAAAAACTTGATTTTATTAATATGGTGTTGTCACACTCATAAAGGTGAGATTGACAAGCGTGTAACATTTATCAATCAACATAAAGCATTTTTAAAATCCCATGGGGACGAATTGTGGGGTTTGCTCGCTATGGACCCCAATCCCTCCGTTGAGCAGGTTAAAGAACATTTAAATCATTTAAAAAAAACTGTTACACTACTGAAGGTGGGTCGTTCTTGCGCGTCAAGTGGTCAGGTCTTGATTGAAGCAGCCAAACGCAATAAAAGCGATGCCACCTAGATTTTGAAAAATCCAAAAACTAGACAAAACAGTCATCAAATGCCACGATACCATTAAGGAAAAGCAAAAGATAACGTAACCGTTGAAAGCTTTTGGTATCTTTGTAATAAAGATATATGAGATCTTTATGGCTCCTTTTTTAAGGGGATCCTGTCGTTTTATTCCCACATGCAGCCGTTACGGCAAAGCAGCCATAGAAAATTTTGGCTTCTTTAAAGGCAGTGTTCTTATTGCCAAAAGGCTGATGAGATGCCATCCTTTATCAAAACATGATGGTTACGACCCTATTTTTCACAATCATAAAAGGAAAAAATAATGCAAGATCAATCCCGTTTCTTTGTTGCCATTTTTGCATCGATGGCCATTTTGTTTGGGTTTCAATATTTCCAAAGTTCACAAGAACAATATAAGGAAAAAAACATTAACTCCAAGACGCACAATGAAAAACAAGAATCTACTCTTGAGACAGTTAAAGAATCCGAGCCAATGCCGACATTGCCAAGAGAACAGGCCTTGACATCATCAGATCGATTGTTTTTTAAAAATAATCACATATCTGGATCTATTTTGATTAAACAAGGATTGCTAGATGATATAACCTTAAATGATTACAAGGAAACATTGGATCCCAAAAGCCCGTCAGTCAGACTATTAAATCCTGAAAACACTGAAAAATCTCAATATATTGATGTTCGTTGGGTTAAAAATGACCAAGTTTTACAGCCTCGTTTTCGTTTATTAAATCAATCGAGTGATAAAATTGAGCTTGTTTGGGATATGGAGGTGAATGTTCAAGTTAAACGAACCTATCGATTGGATGACTTATATGTTGTTCATGTGCACGATGAGGTCATCAACAATAGCGAAGAGAGCATTAAACTCGCTCAAAAAATTGTCTTATGTAAAAATGTTAAAAATCACAAAGCCACATCCAGCAGTGTTCACGAAGGTGTTGTCGCTTATTTGAATAAAACATTGTACGAGGGGGCAGTTGATAAACTTAAGGATCAATCCAAAAATGATGCCGCTACGGGTGGATGGTTTGGTTTGACTGATCAATTCTTTTTGGTGTGTGCAATTGACGATCAAAATGTAACCAAAGATTTTAAATTTGACAGATCTAATGATGATTTAAAGGCAACATCTATGCGGCACAATATTAACGTTCCATCCAAAAAGAATATGATGGTCGAGTCAAAATTCTTTGTTGGCCCTAAGGTTGTGAAAATCTTAGATCAATACGAACCTCTCTTAAAAGCACCTCATTTAGACTTGGCTGTTGATTTTGGTTGGTTTTATTTTTTGACAAAGCCATTGTTTTTTGCATTGGAAAAATTACATGAGATTTTCCATAATTTGGGGTGGGCCATTATTATTTTAACAATTTTATTTAAAATCATTACGTTGCCTTTAGGATACAAATCTTTGCGTTCAATGCGTCGCATGAAATCATTACAACCTCAATTGGAACAACTCAAACAACGTTGTGGTAATGATCAAATGCAATTTCTACAAAAGCAAAGAGAATTGTTCAAAAAAGAAAAAGTAAGCCCCATGGGTGGATGTGTCCCGATGTTAATGCAAGCTCCACTATTCTTTTGTTTGTACAAAGTTTTTTTAATCAGCATTGAAATGCGCCACGCTCCTTTCATTGGTTGGATCCAAGACTTATCCGCACCTGACCCTTTAAGTGTATTTAATCTATTTGGATTACTGCCCATTACATTGCCGTCATTTTTACAAGTGGGGCCATTGCCATTATTGATGGGACTGACGATGTTGATCCAACAAAAAATGAGCCCTCAAGCCGCCATGGATGAATCGCAACGGAAAATGATGCTGATTATGCCAATCATGTTTACGTTTTTGTTCTCATCATTTCCGGCTGGTTTGGTATTGTATTGGACACTAAGCAATCTCTTATCAATCATTCAACAATACATTTTCGAGAAAACTGCTAAAGTATAACGTTACATATCATCAGGTGTTTTTTGACACCTGATGATTATGCAGATGGTTTATTGAATCTCTTTCAAAGCGTAAAAATGCTCCTGTTGATAGTCAAAGACAATATCAATAGAATCTACATGACCATCCTTAATGATCGAGCCTACGCGTTCATGACGAGTACCAGTTAATGATCCATCTTTTCCTAATGCAATGTCATAAATATTAATCAATGGAAAATCAGAGAAAACCGCAGGAATAATAACCGAAAACTCTGTAGAAAATTCTGTCTTGGGTTTTTCATAAAATTCAAGATACTTCTGAACAAAAAGATTTTCTCCTAAATTTCTTTTGTCATCGAGAGTTTTATTTTCCAACTGACAATATCGAAAAATATAATCTCTCACAGTTAGTGTCCTCATATTACCTGAATCTTTATGAGATAGTTCAAAAGTTTTATCTAAATTTTCTCTTACTGTGCCCATTAAAAGTTCCCTTAGGATTTCCCAAGCAAAATTTTCTAAATGCTGACCTTGTTTGAAAAAAATGTCTAATAAATCATGAGGGATGACGGTTCCAAAAGTGTCTGTGACAATCTTGTCATGGGTCAAAGCTCTGAAAAAGCAATGATTATCTTCACCACTTGTTTGTGTAACAATATAATTTTCGCTTTTTATAGTTATAACATCATTATCATAACGCATGCCTGTCTTAATGTGGTCTATGGTCAGTGTTGACATTATTTCTTGCATATAGATAGCTTCTTGCTTCTGTATTTGTTTCTCTATGGCGCACAATTCTTTCATTTTTTTATTTCTGAAGATATCTTCTTGTTGTAGCTGGGATAATATACATTTTTTTTTTTCATAAAGAGATTCGATCTTATTTGACGATTCCATAGAAAAACATGATGTTGTTGCTGTTAATAGTAATAATTGAATATTGTTTTTTTTAAACATAATAAAAATTGACAAGGCCTCATATTTTCAATATAACATAGTATAAATATTTTTGTGTGTATTTTTTTATATTGGGCGCGATTAAAAACTGAAGAAGAGTTCAAATTTTAAAAAAACGAGACATTCAGATTGTAAATCTGAACAAAAACTATGAGTTTTAAAATTTTGAAAAACGTTTGTTTTATGTTTTAATAATCTTAACGATTCTACTTGGCTTTATGAATGGACATGCCTTGTAGGATTTGATGAATCTTCATTTTTTATAAGGAGTCAAAATGTCCAAATTAAAAACAAAAAGCAGTGCAAAAAAACGCTTCAGATTAACAGCTTCCGGCCTTGTCAAAATGGGTAAAGCGGGACGCCGTCACGGCATGCGCAAACGTACGAATGATATGTTGCGTGATTCGCGTGGTTCTGCAATCATGGAAAAAGCTGATGCAAAACGCGTCAAAGATTATTATTTACACGGTTAATCGGAGGTTATAGTATATGGCACGTGTTAAAAGAGGTGTGACGACTCATGCGCGTCACAGAAAAGTATTAAAGCTGGCAAAAGGATATCGGGGTCGCTCCAGTAAATGTTTTAGACCAGCTCTTCAAAGACTTGAAAAAGCTTTGCAATACGCTTATCGAGATCGTCGCAATAAAAAAAGAGAATTCAGATCTTTATGGATTCAAAGAATTAACGCGGCTGCACGTTTGCATGGTTTAACATATTCAAAATTTATGAATCTTGTCGAAAAATCTGGTATTGGATTAGACCGTAAAGTTCTTGCCTTTATGGCCATGAATGAACCAGATAGTTTCAAAGCCATTGTTGAGGAAGTTCAATCAAAGAATGCTGCTTAATAACGTTTTTATTAAAACATTTAAGCGCAGTCCGGTAGGGTCTTTTTTGGGTGGGTTAGCAAAATTCACATCGGTGGATCTTTCTGAAGCTGTCCTGAAAGAAATGGTATTTCATCATCCTGATTATTTTTTATTGGGATGCGTGCTATCTGCTGGATTGGGTCAATCTCCCTCTCGTCAACTGATGGGACGTTTAGGTTTGTGGAACACACCCTCGCACCACATTAATAAAGTGTGTGGATCTGGTATGCAGGCGGTCATTGATGGAGCTCTTCGTATTGAAGTCTCTCAAAGCCGTCATGTTTTGTGCGGGGGAATGGAAAGTATGAGCAATGCACCCTACCTTGTCATGAAAGCACGTCAAGGTTGTCGTTTAGGACATGGAGAATTTATTGATCATATAATGTATGATAGTCTAGAAGACAAAGCATGCTTATATCACGGTGAAACACATCCTGGTGTAATGGGATGTTTTGCTGAGCAAACGGCAAAGGACTATAACTTAACAAAAGATGAGCTCCATGACTATGTGTTGGAAGGATTGTCTCATTTTCAAAAACATGCTGATGATCATCGTAGTGCTATTGTTCCGATCGGAGGATTGGACATGGATGAGCAGCCATTAAAAGTTAGGCCTGAGAAATTTGCAAAGCTACCCACGCCATTTCTAAAAGATGGGATTGTGACACCGGCATCGTCATCTGGATTGTGTGATGGAGCTGCATTTATTGAATTGTCTTTTGATAAAACACCATTTCAAATCAAAGGTTATACAAATGTGTGTGTGCGGCCTCAAGATTTTTTAAAGGCACCGGTGGTTGCCATTCAAAAATTGGTTCATGATTTGTCATGGGACCTAACAAGCGTTGACACATTTGAAATCAACGAAGCATTTGCGGTTCTTCCTGTGATCGCGATGAAGGAATTAGGTATTCCAAGATCAAAAATCAATCCTTGGGGTGGTGCGTGTATTTTGGGACATCCAATTGGTATGAGTGGTACAAGAATTATAATAACACTTCTTCAGATTATGCAGAAGAATAATTTACGCCGTGGAATCACGTCATTATGTATTGGCAGTGGGGAAGGGATTGCCGTTGCTATCGAACAAATATAATCCCTAAAAGAGGTAAAAATGATATCAAGATTTAAAACGCATTCACCAACCGTGAGCTTTATGCCACCAAAAACAATTGTTTTGGTTGGATTAATGGGATGTGGAAAAACCAGTGTTGGAAAACGCTTAGCAAGGCGTCTAGAGTTAGAATTTTTTGACTCTGATCACGAAGTTGAATTGTCCGCAGGGTGTTCAATTAAAGATATTTTTGCAATTTATGGTGAGGATCATTTTAGAGAGGGGGAATATCGTGTCATTAAAAGATTATTGGATGAACCTCCTCATATTTTGGCAACTGGTGGGGGATCATTAATGCACGAACCAACACGTGAGCTTGTTTTAGAAAAATCAATTACTGTATGGTTAAAGGCAGACCTTAACACTTTAATATCCCGTGTGTCACGGCGAAGTGATCGTCCGTTGCTGGAAAACGTACAAGATCCTAAAGATGCCCTTAAGGAGCTCATCGATGAACGTTACCCTATTTATGAAGAGGCCCATGTACACGTGGATACATTTGATGAACCTACAAATATCACAGTGGATCGTTTGATTGAAAAAATGGGACTATATATTAGACAACATTATCCAAATTATTATGTTTTAAAATCGATTTAATCTTATGAAATATTTTTTGACTAGGTGTATGATTATTTCTTTAACTGGATGTGTTCCTGTTATTGTTGGGGGAGGAATGCTTGCAACGGGTACAGTTTTAGGAAAAAAAAAAGGTATGAGTGGCACCATCTCGGATAGCAGTATATCTTTGTCTATCAAAAGCCATTTTTATAACCAAGATCCAAATATATATGCAGAAGTTGGCATCAACGTACAATCAGGGGATGTATTATTAACTGGCAATGTATCAAAGGCAGAGCGAAAAAAAGAAGCTGAACGATTGGCATGGACCATAGAAGGTGTAGAAAATGTTTATAACTATATCAATATCACCCAAGTTGATGATAAACATAACGTGTTCAAAGACAGCTGGATTACAACGCAAATTAAAACAAAAATGCTTGGGGCAGAAGATATTCGCTCTGTTAACTACAGTATTAAAACTGTCAATGGTGTAGTGTATTTAATGGGTTACGCAAGAACGCAAAAAGAATTGGATATGATTTTGGGAATGTGCCAAAATTTGAATGGTGTTGATAAAGTAATTTCAATGGTTAAGATCAGTCAAAAAAATCAAAATCAAGCTCAAGAACATTCAACACCCAAAGAAACAAAGACTGGATAAATTAAAAACTGCCTCCCTAAACATTGGTTAATTAGGGAGGTCTAAAACTAATGGGCAAATAAACAAACTGATTGGTATTATTTTTGCAAAATAAAAAAAAACACAAAGAAGCCATCATGATATTTGATCAGATTCAAAAAATGATTGATTTTAAGAAATTTTTTAAATCTCATGAAAGTCAATTGAGCCCGCATACAAATGTAAAGGCATCTGATTCAATATCATATCGTTCTTTTTTGTCTGATCAATTAAGGGAAACATCACCTCAAAAATCTAATGTTCAGCGTCATATTCCCTCATCTCAATATTTAAAATCAAAGGAGCAATGTATGCGTTTATGTGATGCCACTCTTCAACCTTTTCAAACTGTGATGCCACATACCCAATTCGCCATGGGCACGTTAAAGAATCCATTTAATACTTTTACTTTAGACAATGATTATTCAACAAATGAGATGATGGATCACACATATATCAAATTAATAAAAAATAGCATTATTCATCTGGATCAAACATTTGAGATGTTTGAATTTTTAGAAAATGAATTAAAAAAAATGTGGATGGGATCCCTTCGGCGTATTCACTTGCATATTCAATGCGAGGCAGGTGTGGCAGAGATATTTTTAACATTTCATAAAAATAACGAAGTAACAGCACGCTTTGTTTCACATGATGATGATATGTTTGATTTTTTGTTAAATCACAAAGAGATTTTGGAAAAAATTTTAAACACATCTCCACTAAAAGCCCAATCTTATGATATTGTTTTTGTAAGATATTAGACATATTTTCAATTAAATAATGAATAAAATAGGATTTTTTATAGTGTGTGCTTTATGTGGATGTGCTGATAAAGTCAAAGAAGTATTTGGTATCGATCATTATCAACCAAATGAATTTTTAATTTTTACTAATGCACCATTGACTTATCCGACTCATTTTGATCTTCCTAAGCCAGGACAGAATACTTCTTTGAAAAAAAATCAATCCGGTTTACTTCCCGTTCATAGCCAAGGAGACATAGAATTTTTAAAAGAATTAAAATGTGAAAAAGAAAATCCTCAAATTAGAGAGATTTTAAAAGAAGACCAAAAAAATTTCTTAAAAAAACTTAGTGACCAAATTAAAAAAAATTTTGCAACTATTAAAGGTTCCTGAGTATTTCAATACCAATAGTGCAATTAAAAATAGGTCCTCATATGTCTCTTTGGGAACTAGGTATGATTATTGCAATTAAATAAAAAATCTTTAATCTCATGATAAATGTCATCTTATCCTTTAATGGTCTCACATAATTCCTATTGGTCTTACCAAAAAGATGATTTGTTAGAGTTGGAGCAAAAAATTGCCACCAAAGGCCGCGGATTTTATTATTCACAAACCAATGATGCATACACCTGTCTTCAAACAGAATCTCAATTATCCTTATTAAATAATTATTTGAAAAACAATCAATTATTATCGGCAAGACAAAATACATATTTAAATGCTTTGCATGAGGTATCGTCGGTTGCGATTGAATTAAATGGTTTACTATCCCATATGAATTCAAGTTTATCAAATCAAGACTACAGCTATTCTATGCAAATTGAATCGATGTTGGACCGATTATCCAATACGCTTAATACCATTCATCAAAATGAGTTTATTTTTGCA
>JBIKYJ010000017.1:0-13144 GCA_044355315.1 Alphaproteobacteria bacterium
AGGAACGCGCTCTCAAACAAAGGCTGTTAGCCCTCTTAATGATCTACCTCCACTTGAGCCTCCTTATGCTCAAGATACTTCATATTTTCAAGGTGTATCTGTCAAAGATCTCGATGTTTACACTGATAATGCTCATACAATACAGCTTGTGCGTCTAACAGCAGACCATCCAGCTATTGAGGGAATTATTAGAGCTCTTAGAATAGCTAAAACATTAGATGTTGAGACAATGATTGATAACCCTATGTTTCAAAAAACAATGGAGATTTTGACAGAGACATCCCATCAGTTAAATACGATAGAGACGTCATCAATTTTTTATTATCAAACTTTACAACAAGATATATTAGATATTTCCTATACGATTTCAGAATTGACAGAACTTTATGAATTTTATAGTACGGATGATCCTGACATCACCCTTGCAAAATTTAAAGATCGTCAAATTCAAATGGAATTAATGCGAGATTTGTTTGTAAACAATCTGAACCAACAGAAACAATTTTTAGAAACTTTTTCAAGGATATAAAGCATGTCACTACATAAAACTTTTCCAGAAATGTGGGTTAATGTTCCCAATGGCATTACTGGTATTAAAGAAAAGCATTTTAAAATTACCTATAAAAGAGATGATCTTTACAAAATGGAATGTAAAACATATGGAGCTATTGATGATGACACCATTAAATTTTGGATAATTCGTTACCATCTGTGTGATGATTTAGATTATTTTATCTATCAAGATATTAAATTTTCCAGTAGCTTTTTAAAAAATACAATTAAAAGGTGTGGGGTATCTTTGAAGGATGTGATTTTATTTAATTTGATTAGCGGTGATTTAAAATTTGGATTTCGTGCCCACACGAGATCACCTATTTTGGTCATTCCAAATCAGGAAAAAGCATTTCAAATCATTTTAAACGAAGATCATTATACAGTTTTAAAAAAAATAGCCATTTAATCACATATGATTCTTGTGAAAGTAGACATAATTTAACTTAATTATTTGTGGGATCTCAAAATATTTTTTTGACATCCCCTCTTACGGTTTAATCTGATCCTTAAAAAACGTAAAAAATAAACAAAATTTAATGTTTTTGATACAATGTTATTGTGAGGAATTCGTGATTATATATGAATCTTTTAAGACATATTGGAGCTAGTGTTTTGTTTTTTTTAAACAAACTGGGTTCAATAGTTGTATTTTTATTTAATACAGTTAAATCAAGTGTCCAGTATCCCTGGTATTTTAAGCAAATTTGGAATCATTTTTTAAATTTTTCATTCTACTCCCTTCCTGTTGTTGGAATGACAGCCGTTTTTACAGGGATGGTTTTAGCACTTCAAAGTTACACGGGTTTTTCGAGGTTTTCAGCAGAAAGCACTATTGCAACTGTTGTGGTGCTGTCGATGACACGCGAACTTGGTCCTGTTCTTGCTGGATTAATGGTAGCAGGGCGCGTTGGAGCCGCTATTGCTGCAGAAATTGGTACAATGCGTGTGAGCGAGCAACTGGATGCTTTGGTGACTTTACGTGTTAATCCATTTCAATATTTATTTTGGCCGTATTTTTTAAGCGGTATCATTGCGCTGCCATTACTGGTTATTGTTGCGGATGTCATTGGTGTTCTTGGGGGATATTTAGTTAGTGTTCATAAATTAAATTTTAATGCTAGTCAATACTTGCATCAAACAATTCAATACCTTGAAGTAGATGACGTCATGTCTGGAGTTATTAAATCTTCAGCTTTTGGTGGTATTATTGCTCTCATGGGGTGTTATCACGGTTATAACTCTAACCATGGTGCACAAGGTGTGGGGCAAGCTACAACCAAAGCCGTGGTCAGCGCATCAATTATTATTTTATTGATGAATTATGTCCTGACCAATATATTGTTTCAGAAATAATAGACTTCTATATTTTTGGGTAATGCTTATCATTCACAATCCTTTAAACGTTTCATTTTTGCGTATGCCAAGTGCATACCATAAGAATCACGATCTACCATGGATTTCTCAAAGTCATCATATACAGAAGACTCCACAATTTTTAAATCAGTGATGCCATTGAGAGAGTTCATAAATTCCTCTATATCATCAAAAATATCAAAAAAATGATTCACAATTCTTAATATCTCCATGATGGAATGGGCTCGTTGAATGGGATTTTTAATGGTATTGTAGGATACGTTAGCTTGTAAGATATATGTCTCTTTTAAAGGTTGCGGTAATGACAAAGCATGGACTTGGACTGATTGAAATCGTTCATCCAATAAACCACGGTCAATATTAAATGTGAATGGCACGCCTAAGACTTGAAACGGATTCATAGAGAACCGATTGTTTGAGACAGATCTAATAAATGAAAATAACGTTCTTCCATTTGGTAAATCTCCTTTTGGATTATTTGAAATTCTGATGATAATTTTTCAATTTTTTCAGGTTGTAAAGATTTTGATAATTGATGTTCGATATCTTTTAATCTGTGTTCATAGGCCGCAATTTTGTCAGGAAATTCTTCCAAATCTTTTTTGTCCTTGTAACTCATTTTATGGGAAGAGGCTGATTTTTTTTGAGCAGGTATCTTATCTTTTTTAACAGCAGACGTTTTTTTTTGTTTTTGTTGAACATAATCATCGTAACTACCAACATATTCATGAATGCCATCTTGATCAATGACGATGATGCTGCTGATTAAGCGATTTAAAAAATCACGGTCATGGCTAACTATAATTAATGTCCCTAGGTAATCAGATAGCATATCCTCCAATAAATCCAGTGTATCCATATCTAAATCGTTGGTAGGTTCGTCTAAAATTAAAACGTTACCTTTTTGTGCCAATGCTTTTGCAAGCATCAAACGATTTTTTTCTCCTCCTGATAAAATTGACACCTGTCCTTTAATTTGTTCTTCTTTAAAGGCAAATTGTTTTAAATATCCCATGACATGAATAGATCTGTCTTTTAAAATAACTTGATCTCCACCGGTTGGGCATAAAAATTCCCACAAGGTTTGTTGGTCTTTTAATCCTTTTTTCATTTGATCAAGATAAACAAATTCAACAGAAGGGCCTTTTTGGATACGCCCTTGGTCAGGTTCTAATTCTCCAACCAGTAGCTTTAACAAGGTTGTTTTCCCGGATCCATTAGCTCCCACAATACCAATACGGTCCCCTTTGAGGATACGGGTTGTAAAAGATGGAATGACGTATTTATCCTGAAATGATTTTTGAATACGATCCACGTCTACAACGAGTTTTGCCTGGAGGTCACCGCCTTGAATTGGGGGAAGACTCATACCTTTATTTGGAACACAAGCCTGTTTATTTTGACGCAATTGACGCAATCTTTCTAAACGCCCTTGGTTGCGTTTACGTCTAGCGGTTACACCCCGTTGTAACCACTCCATTTCTTGGCGCAGATGGGTTGTCATTTTTTGAATACGGCGTTCCAATTCCTGGTCGTACATATCTTGGAGTTGTTCAAAATGGCTAAATCCTTGATGATGTTCAATCAATGTATTGTCTTGTAACCACCACAATTTTTTAGATACTTTTTCTAAAAAACGACGATCATGGCTGATGGTCACAACGGCACCATTGTAATGATCAATCCATTTTTCAAGCCATTCAATGGTCGGCAAATCCAAATGGTTGGTCGGTTCATCAAGAAATAAGATTGTTGATTTTTGACACAAAGCTTTGGCTAAATGGACACGTCTTTGTTCCCCTCCTGATAAGTGAGATGTGGAGCGCAAAGGATCAACGCATAATCTGTCTAACATAGCTTTTGCTTCAAAATTCTCCACATGGTCAAATAAGGAAATAATAGTTCGATCACCAGGAAGAGTATCATTTTTTTGATCCAAAAATGTGATGATAGATTGAGGGTGCCTAAAAATGTCACCTTTATCCGGTTCCATAAGTCCAATCATCATTTTGAGCAAGGTTGATTTTCCGCAACCATTTTTGCCAATCAAGCAAATTCGGTCCCTATCAAGAATATGGCCGGTCACGTTGGATAATAATGGACGTCCACCAAACGATATGGAAACGTCTTGTAAAGATAGACACGTTATCAAAAGTGTTCATATGATCAATCTTTTGATATCAGTGTACCTTTATCGAACACGTCCTCGGTACAAAAAATCTTCAAAATGATCCATCACCTCGAAAAAACGTTCGATTTTATCCTTAGATAGATTTTTTAGCATCCCATTCAATAATTCATCAAAACGAGAATGAATTTTTTCATACACCTGTTGACCTTTATCTGACAACATAATATTAACGGAACGTTTATCATATTCTGATTGAGATAAGTCAACATACTCATTTTTCCCTAATTGTTTAATATTGTAGGAAACGTTTGATCCTAAGTAATAACCGCTTTTCATCAACTCTCCAATAGGCATTGTTTTATTTTCTTTACCCATGTGATAAATAATCAAAGCTTGAGCATTATTTAAATCATAAAAGCCAAAATGTTCAATATCTTTTTCTAAAACGTTTAAAAAAGATTTGTAAACCCTTTCAATCTTGTTAAAAATATCTATATAACCATGTGTCATGTGACCTCTATCCTGGTATTTTATTAAAACTTAGCACCTATTTATTAATTTTTTATTAAAAAAAAAGAAATATGTATTTTTTTATCAGCCTTCAGTGTATTTAGATTTTTACAATTTTCACTCACAGTTATTGAATCTGATATTATAAATATAAAAATCAATTTTTTACATGATGAAATTTTTTTATCTTTTTGTGACCATCATGATTGCCGGGTGCTCTACATTTCAACATCACCGTGGAGCATACATTGATCCAGTTGTTTTGAAAAAAATTAATGTAGGACAATCAACACATGACGATGTCAGACATCATTTAGGAGCCCCCACAATAACATCTCATTTTGATGGAATTAAATGGTATTATGTCTATTCTTTAAATGAACAGGTATCTTGTTTTAGCCCCAAATTATCCAAAAGACATATTATTCAAATTGATTTTGATCAAAAAGGAGTCGTCCAAAAAATATTTGAATTCAATGAAAAAGATGGTAAAAAAATAGAACCCTCTTTGGAAAAAACCCCCTCTGGTGGATATGAAACAAGTGTATTAAAAGAGATATTTGGAAATTTTGGGCGCTATAGCAACATGGACAATAAAAATAAATAATCATCAACCGTCATTGTGGTCATGAGAACAATTTTATTAACATATATTTTAAAAAAATCATTATGGTTTTCTTTTAAAATAGGAGGGATCATCTCTCCTATTTTGTTATTGTTTGAAACAATTGAACAATTAAGGAAGAAAGAAGCTCATGTTTTTTTAAAAGTTGCGACAAAATACCCTGTTATTGCTTTTGAATTATACCCATATGTTTTTTTTATGAGTTGCATTTTTGTCTATGACTACATGAAAAAAAATAATGAGTTGATGGCTTTGTCGTCGTTATCAATCTCATCCACACGTTTGTTTTTTTCTCATGTATGGTATGGAATCGTTTCCTTTTTGATTTATATTTTTATTCATATTGTCTGTTGCATCAGCCAAAGCTATCATCAATCTCATTCTGCTATGCGTATTCATGACAACAAAATTTGGCTACAAGATCATCAGAAAAATTCTTATTTCTTGATATCATCCAAAAAGTTTACGGATCTAGAATATTCTTTTCATGCTTGTCGGTTCCACCATTTTACCCCAACGGGGTATCTTCTTTCCTCTATTGATTGTGAGAAAGCTTATCTTAGATCCAATCATTGGATCTTAATTCAAGGGGAAAAAAATGGTGTAAAGTTTGATTATTTGAAATTAGCGTCTGGCTTGACCCCAAAAAAATTAATCGATAAGCAACCTCAGTACAGGTTTTTTTGGAAAATTCCAAATGATGTGAAAAACTTAAAGAATACAGGACTACCTTATCACCAAAACCAATTTTTTTTTCATAAAATTATCGTCATGATTGTGATATTTTTAATTTTTTTAAAAATATCAAGACAAATTGTTGAATCCATTCACTCTTACCACTTAATGTTGATTTTATCTGTTGCATTATGTATGGTCGTTCATTTTTTATTCCAAATGACCAAAGCTTTGGTTATAGCAGAAAAAATTAATATTTTATGGGGCGCTTATATGTTGCCTTTATCATTGTGCTTGTCATTTTATAAACGGAAAAAAATAACATAACTTAAGATCTATAAGCTTATGCACATGAAGGTATCATTTTTTTATTTTTTAAATTTCTTGCTTGCTCAAGACGTTCTAGGGCATCTTCTAAAGTGTTTGGTTTATTTTCGGGCAATACGTGACAAGCAAAAGAAGGTTTGGGATGTTTTGATTTTTGATAATATTTAATTTTTTGAATATAAGAAAACCCCATAGCGTTATTAATCGCATGAATAAACTGGGGCGTTTGAAATTGCATTTCAAACGGTAATTTTCCGTAACACCCTAGCAATAAGACTCTTTCTTGGCCTTGATTACTTTGAATTGTTTGAATTTTAATAATATCTAAAAAACGCTTTTGCCCCGTAATAATAGTGTGAAAATTTAAAATAAGACGACAATAATGATGATCAACTCTTGGAAAAGATTTTTTAAAAATCTTAGATGTTGCTTGGGTTAATAATTGATTCATTTAAGAATTAATTTTGCAATAAAATAATAGAAGGGAATTCCTACAATCACATTAAATGGAAATGTAATACCAAGGGTCATGGGAATATAATAGGACGCCTTAACATCTGGAACTGCAATTTTCATAGCCGCAGGAACAGCAATATACGAAGCACTAGAACATAGCACAATGAATAATAATCCGCTTCCCAAAGGTAAATTTAAAAAATATGCAGATACAAGACCTACGATGGCTCCAAGTATAGGCATATAAAGCCCAAAAGCAATAAGGCCAGCAGGAAATTTTTTCATATTGTGGGTTTCTTTCGCCACTTCAAATCCCATTTCTAACAGGAAAAAACATAAATATCCTTGAAATGGATCACAAAAAAATGGTTTGAGCTTGTCGAAATGTTCTGGTGTCAGGTAACTAATTATAAAAGACCCACTTAATAACAAAATAGCTTCATTGGCAAAAACTTCTTTTAAGACATGACATCCCAAAGAGCCTTCTTTTTTATAAATCATCCAAAGCCCTGATATAATTGCGGGTGCTTCCATAATAGCCATCACGCCAATTATATAGCCATCAAACGATTGTTGTTGAGATTTTAAAAATGTCATGGCACCAGCAAAGGTAACCATACTGATAGATCCGTAATGAGTCGCAATGGCAATACTGGTACGACGATCAAGGTTTGTAGTCTTTTTTAAAAAAAAATGACCAATGATAGGTTGTAATGTTCCAATTAGAATCGCAACCACCATTACAACAATAATTTTGGATAAATCAGAACAATCCACCAGAGCATGACCACCCTTGAATCCGATGGCAATCATTAAATATAATGACATAAAACGGCTGATATCCTTGGGAATTTTTAATTCTGCATTCAATACACTTGCGATGAAACCTAAAAAGAAAAAGAGAATAGCTGGAGAAAAAAAATTTTCTAAAAATAACGCCATGATACCGAAAAAAAAATTTTCCTCATAGTAGCATATAGTTAATGGTCTATTCAAACTTCATCTTTTTTGCTCTAATTGATATGATGAGATCAAAGAGGTCTGTGTCGTCATTATTATTTATGAAAAAAAATGTTTCAGAAACAATTATTGGATTTATTGTGATTCTTGTTGTGTGTTGTTTTAGTTTTTTTGTTTACAGCCAAACCTATCGTGGATCGGAAAAAATGTATGTCATTAATGCTATGTTTGATAGAATCGATGGTATTTTAGTTGGCAGCGACATCAAAATGAGTGGTGTTAAAATTGGAAAAGTAAAAAATATCCACCTTGATCCAAAAACATACAGAGCCGTTGCGACTTTGATGATTGATCAAGATCTAGATATTCCTTATAATTCCATGGCTGCGGTTGTAAGTGAAGGCTTTATGGGTGGAAAATATATGAATATTACTCCTAGTGGACATGATGACCATATTCCTAAAGATGGAACGGGAAAAATTACGATGACACAATCATCGGTCAGCTTAGAATCGCTCATTGGAAAATATATTTTTAATTCTCAAAAAGATACCAACGCATCCAATGCTAACAAATAAGACTTATCTCCCATTCCCATAATAATACCGGCTGCATGGGGATGCACATAAGAATAATGACGAAAATTCTCGCGCTTGTAGATATTTGACAAGTGAACCTCAATAATGGGTATTGTTAACGTCTCAAGGGCATCATGCAAAGCTATGGACGTATGAGTATAAGCCGCAGCATTAATAATCAGTCCTTGAGAGTGAATCTCAGATTCTTGCACCCACTCAATTAACTCTCCTTCATGATTAGTTTGACGAAAATCAATAGAGACTCCTAATGATAGAGCGTAATCTATACATTTTTTTTTAATATTTTCAAGTGATACGCCTCCGTATAAAGTCGAAGACCTTTTTTGCAAAATATTGAGATTTGGGCCGTTGAGAATATAAAACATTTTTTTAAAATGGCGGGAGTGACGGGACTTGAACCCGCGACCTTCGGCGTGACAGGCCGACGCTCTAACCAACTGAGCTACACCCCCTCTATATAATTAAACATATCGTATAATCATGGGTGACGTCAAATTTTTTTTATGAATTTACTTGCCACCCAACCCTATTCTATACTCCCAAATTTTGGGTGTAGGAACCAGGTTTAAGGTAGTATAGTGTAATTCATTAAGGTTGATTAACAGACATCAATTTAACCTCAATTTTGTAAAGAACGGGTATTTTTATTAAAATTTAATTTTTTTTACTTCAACTCTAATGAATTCTGCTATGTATAAGTTTAAAAAATGACAATTCATATTAAAGGATCTTGCTTTTTAAATGACCGTTCCTAACATAGTGAATACGTTTATTATTATCAATAATACAGGCACCGTCCTCTGGTCTAACTCCTTTAAATACTCCAAAGATGTTTTCTCCTGTTGCAAGTGTAATCGTCACCATTTGATTTAAAAATTCCCAATATGTATCAATTCGATCATACAGGTAAGATGGGCCATTATTTTGAAGATTGGGAATGTGTTTTATAACCATTTTATTGAGAGTATCAAAAACGCTTTTGACGTTATAATTAATATGTGTTTCTCTAGCCATCGATGTGACAGGTTGGTCAATATTTTTTGGCAACATATTGACATTTAATCCAATCCCAATAATAGCCTTGAAATAATTGGGGTGATCTGATGAAGTTCCTTGATTTTCACATAAAATCCCGGCTATTTTTTTTTCTTCTACAAGAACATCATTAACCCATTTAATGCGCCCTTTGATTCCATAAGCATCTAAGGTATCAACAATACATAAAGCAATGACCGATGGGTAGCGCAAAAACAACATCTGCTGTTTCAATGGCAATAAACACACATAACTGACATAAATATTCCCACCACCTGGTGATGACCATTTTTTTGAACGCTGCCCAATGCCATGGGTTTGAAGATCTGCACTGATGATAAAAAATTGATCAGGATGCATGCAAGAAACATGATTTCTTGCATATGTCTGAGTAGATGAAATCGATTCAAAGTGCTGATCAATTATTTCCATAAATAACGAAGTCTTTCTTTGATTACTTTAATAATACCAAAGGAATATTTTTCGTCTTCATTGTAATAATATTTATTATAATAATCATCAGATAAATCTTTATGCAGGCCATTTAAAATGATACCGTTTAAATTCACATTGGATGTTGATATGTAACTCAATCCATTTGATACCTCAGAGATTTTACTATGATTGCTACGTGCCACAAAATAATTGGTTCCACACAAACGACCAATGATCAGCGCATCAGACATGGGGAATAATGGCGGTGTATCCAAGATCACCACATCATAGCTTTGAGATAATTCTTCCAACATATTGGAAAAATCAATATTGAAAAATAATTCTCCTTGATGCTGATTTAAAACATCTCCATTGGATATAAAATCAAAGTTTTGGATATCCGTTTTTTGAATAGGAATATCTTGAATTTTATTTTGCAAAAAGTTAGAGAGCCCTTTGGCTTTTGATTTTTCCTGAAAATAGTTTTTTAAATGCCCAAGCCTAAGGTCACAATCAATCAGCAAAACTTTTTTATTTATTTCAGCCAATGATTTGGCAAAATTATATGATAAAAACGATTTCCCAACTCCAGCAGTTGCCCCTGTGATCATCACACGATTATTTGTTTTAAATGATTGCAATAAATAGCTCGTTCGAAGGCTTCTGATTGATTCACTTGTTATGTTATCAATATGATTAGGATCATTTGATCTCGATATAAAAATTGATGCAACAACAGGTAAGGATGTCGCACTAGATAAGCTTTTTGAATTTGTTACGTAACCAAACAATATATAGCGAATTAGAATTATAGAGGTAGACGTCATCAAAGCCAACATGATCGCAGCCCCATAAATGATCAATGGCATAGGTTTAGATGGCGATTCTGCTACCAATGATTGTTCAAAAATTGATATATTAGATTCTGCCTGGGCCCGCTGTAATTCAAATCCTTGCATTTTCTTAAGTAGATCCAAATATAATTCTCCTTGAACTTTGACATGACGTTCAAATCCTACAAATCCCATTTCTAAATCTGGTAATTTCAGAGATTCTTGCTCTAATTTTTTAAGCTCGTTTTTTAAATATCCAATTTGATGATCGATAGATTTAATGTGTGTATGATGAGGAGTATAATTTTGAAGAAGCTCAGCCTTTTTTTGGTATAATTCTGTTAATTTCAATTGAACACCAACCACTTGATTCAATATCAATTCCATTTGCTTTCCTAAATTAATACTTTTTTGATCACGACGATAAGTATTAAATTTTTCCTCTTTCTCATTTAAATCTTTTTCAACAGATGGCAATTTTGATTGAATATATTTTAATATTTTTTCAATTTTTAAATTTTCTTCTTCAATTTTTCGCCCTATATGAATGGAGATAAATTGATCCACCATGCGTTTTGAAAAAACAGGATCTGCACTAAGCACCGATATCTTAAGCAAATCAGTTGCTTTTTTATCAAAAGGTTCAATCTTAATACCGGAACCTAAACGGTCAATGATTTTTTTCTTGGAAAGAACGGTCACAAAAAACTCAACCCCTGGATGACCTACAAATTTTTTAATATTGATTTGAAAATTATCAAAATTTTCTTTTTGACCTAAACGCCCTTGGTATTGTTTATGTTTTAAAAATATTTTATAAGTGTAATCATCGATTTTTTTAACCTTAAATTCTTGGTTAGTGAACGCATCCAAACAATCAAGCTCACCAATCTCTAAGGATTCTCCGCCCCAAGCATAGGACGTCATACCGAACCACGGAGAAGAGATCTCAATTTGATCTTTACGATGCCTAAATATATAACCTCCAATGATAGGACACAAATTGGGACGAATATTTAGATATACATGTAACGCTTTGGCAAGATGCAACATGTTGTCATGGCTTTTCATTAAAGAAATTTCGCTTGACACGTTAGAGGATTGCCCCGCAACTCCTCCCATATCCATCCCCATTAATAGAAAAGCACTTGATTTTTGATTATTTTTGATTTGTATTGCCACAGATGACTCAAACAAAGGAGTTGAAATTGCAATATATAATTTTGCAATCGCTAAAAAAATAACCATTAAAATTAAAATAATTTTTTTATTTTTTTTAATTAAAGATAAAATTTTTATAATATTAAAATCTTCTAAAAAGTAATTTTTCGATGTAGTCACGATTAATTTTCTAAGATGAATCAATCTATATAAATAGTATAGTCTTTTAAATTCAATTGTCACGTTTTGACGATTTCATCATTTCATGGGGGACGATTAAAAGTGGGGGCTATGCCGTAAGATTCTTGCCCTAATAAGATTCCTATTCTTTATGAGCCCTTCCCTCTTTTAATTGTCCCAGACTCACCTTGAACTTTTAGACTTTTGATAATTTTTAGATATTTAAAAAATTTTGAAGCAAATCGTGTCCACTTTTGCTCAATATAGATTCAGGGTGAAATTGCACACCAAAAATAGGTAACCTTTTATGTTGAATAGCCATAATTTCTTCAGATGTGGCTGAGGTAGCTGTTACAATTAAATCGCTTGGTAAATCATCGATAATTAAGGAATGATATCTCATCACAGATAATGGTGAAGGAAGTGTTTTAAATAATCCTTTTTTATTGTGATAAATGGGATCAGTTTTTCCATGAACAGGAGCTTTTGCTTTTTTAACACGTCCTCCAAAAACATGGGCGATGCATTGATGCCCTAAGCATACACCTAAAATAGGTTTTTTATATTGAAAATGACGAATCATATCGTTAGATAATCCTGCTTCTTTAGGTGAGCAAGGACCTGGTGATATGATGATTTTATCTGGATTTTTTTTCTCAACCTCTTCAAGAGAAATAGAGTCATTTCGCTCAACCCATACATCTTGCCCTAGTTCTTTGATATATCGAAATAAATTATAGGAAAAAGAATCATAATTATCTAAAATAAATATCAAATTTTCAAAGGTATCCAGAATTTTTATCAGTATAGCATTCTAAGGTTAAATTGAAAGTTGGGCTGCAGGACAGCTGGGTGCGATTAAAAGTTGTGGGGGGGAGTCATTTAAATTTTTTAGAAATAATTAAAACCAATCATCTAAAACATCTGCCATGACCTCAACGATTTTGAAGAGTAAGTCATTGATAAAGCCCTGCGAAGAAGAGCTATTAATTCCTCAAGAGAATGCACCTGCACGACAATCTTATCAATATATCAACAATAGAAGGCAACACATGAATTATAAAAAGGCTTTGGATCAAGGGTTTCTTATTGGATCTGGAAATGAAAGCGCTTACAGATATGTCATTCAAAAACGTCTTAAAATAGCAGGATCTTGTTGGAAAGAACATTATATAAAAAAGATGCTCTCTTTAATGAGATACAGGTCTCATAAACAAAAAGACCTGAGCCTTAGCCCAGGTCTTTGACACTTTATATTATTTTTTCTTCTTTATCGTCATTTAGTTAT
>JBIKYJ010000089.1:0-3602 GCA_044355315.1 Alphaproteobacteria bacterium
CCCTCAGATATGATGTCGCCGGAATAATTACTAGCAGAGGCAAAAAGAATAAGAAATGATAATAATTTACCCGTGCCAAAAATATTTTGAATGCGGGAGCAAACCAAAGGAAGAGCGCTAAATGTCAGGAGCGTTTGAGCGTAAAACGCCCATTTCATATCCCCAAACACATGGATAAAAAAATTAAGAAATAATGGATACCCACCCGTTCGGATGGGTGACATGTCGATATACGTTAAAGAATCAGGGGTTAAAGAATACCCTTTAAAACAAAAAAACAGACACAGCAGCACAGATAGTGTTTCTACCACATAATTTTTTAAAAATCGCATGATATGATCATACAAATTAATATTAAAAATAGCATGGATGGTTTTATAAGGGCAACCATGGCATAATGAAAGAAAAAAATAATCAAAAATGTTCAGTATTGTGATCCCTGCTTATAACGAGGGAGACTCCGTATCAAAAACGGTGTTATTTATTAGGGATGTGATGGAAAAATTAGGTGAAGTATTTGAAATTATCGTGGTGAATGACGGATCAACGGATTCCACAAAAGATCATTGCCAGTTTGATGATGCTCGTATTCGTCTCATCAGCCATATTCAAAATTTAGGATATGGGGCCTCTTTAAAAACCGGTATTAGGTCGGCGTCCTATGGTACCATTATCATTACCGATGCGGATTTGACATACCCTTTTGAACAGCTTCCTAAATTATTAAAGGATTATCACGCAGGGTTTGATATGGTGGTCGGGCGCAGGACCGGAGAGTTTTATAGGGAATCTGCCATCAAGTCACCCCTTCGAAAAATTTTAAAAGGACTCGTAGAATTTGCAGCCGGACGGTCCATTCCCGATATTAACTCGGGGTTTCGTATTTTTCGGAAAAAAGATGTGACTCCTTTTTTAAACAGGTTATGCAATACCTTTAGCTTTACCACATCGATGACACTGGCGTACATAATGAATCTTAAAACTGTTTCTTATGTGGATATTCCTTACCATAAAAGAGAGGGTCAAACAAAAGTCAGGCTGTTCAAGGATGCCATGCGTACCCTTCAATACATTATCCAAGCCATTAATTTTTACAATCCTTTAAAATTGTTCTTGCTGTTATTTTGGATGTCTATGGGCATTTCAATTGCTTCTGTCATAATTGGTTTTATATTCCAAATTAAAACCTTGGTGGGTGTGGGATCAGGGCTGTCAGTGATATCATTTGTGTTTTTGGGACTGGGCTTATTGGCCGATCTTTTAAAACAAATCATGGATAAGCAGGAGTAAAGCTTTTTCACCCTCAACCCCCATCCTCAATTCTCCTCAACTCATCACGAAGGCGGGCGGCTTCTTCAAATTCAAGGTTATCTGCCGCCACCTTCATGGCTTTAAGTAAATCTTGTTTATATTTTTCAATATTCGCAATCGGTATTGCCGAAGATGTCTTATCTTCTTTTGTTTGCAAAACCGGGCGTTGTTCGATGGATCTGGTGACCGTTGTTGGGGTGATATGATGTTGCGTGTTATAAGCCATTTGCTTATCGCGTCGTCTGTTTGTTTCATCCAATGCATATTTTAATGATTCGGTCATGGTGTCCGCGTATAAAATCACTTTACTGTCTGCGTTTCGGGCAGCCCGTCCGATGGTTTGGACAAGAGCCGTTTTTGACCGTAAAAAACCCTCTTTATCCGCGTCCAATATGGCAACCAAACCGCATTCGGGTATGTCTAGCCCTTCACGAAGCAAGTTAATTCCAATTAAAACGTCATACTCTCCCAAACGAAGGGATCTGATGATATCAATGCGCTTTAATGTATCAATGTCCGAATGCATATAAGCCGACTTCATCCCCAATTCCATAAAATAATCACTGAGAGATTCCGCCATTTTTTTGGTGAGGGTCGTAATGAGAATACGATACCCTTTCGCAATTGTTTTTTTACATTCATCAATCACATCATCCACCTGATGATCGCAGGGCTTCACTTCACATACGGGATCGAGAAGCCCCGTTGGGCGAATAATTTGTTCGCTGTACTGATTAAACGTTAATGATAATTCAAATGGCCCGGGCGTTGCCGATACGAATACCGTTTGGGGTCTCAAATCATTCCACTCATCAAAATTGAGGGGACGATTATCAAGAGCAGCGGGAAGGCGAAAACCAAAATCGACCAGCACTTGTTTCCTGGCCCTGTCGCCATTAAACATGCCCCGCACCTGTGGCACCGTCACATGGCTTTCATCAATCAATAAAAGGGCGTCTTTGGGAAGGTATTCAAACAATGTTGGCGGTGGTTCACCGGGATTTTTTCCGGTTAAATATCTGGAATAATTTTCAATACCCGAACAACTGCCGGTGGACAGCATCATTTCAATATCAAACAGGGTGCGGCTTTTCAGGCGTTCATGCTCCACAACTTTTTTCCCCTCCTCAAATTCTTTCAAGCGATTTTCCAAATCAATATGCATTTTTTCCGTCGCTTGACGAAGCGTTGGCATCGGCGTCACGTAATGGCTGTTGGCAAAGATGGTGGTCCCTTCAAGGGTCGCAATTTTATTTCCAGTGAGGACGTCAATTTCAAACAACGCCTCGATCGTATCGCCAAAAAAACTGAGACGCAGTCCCCTGTCGCTGGAATGGGACGGAAAAATATCTAATGTATCCCCTTTGATCCGAAAGGTTCCACGCACAAAACTCATGTCGTTGCGTTTGTATTGTAATTCTATCAAACGCAGAGATAGATCCTTGATGCTGATATCCTGATTTTTCTTGATTTGAATAATCATCTCGCTGTAAGTATTCACCCCACCAATGCCGTAAATGCAAGACACGCTGGCCACCACAATGGTATCGCGCCGCTGCAGCAATGATTGGGTGGCCCGGTGGCGCATTTGGTCAATGGTGTCATTGATAGAAGCTGTTTTTTCAATGTAGGTGTCACTTTTGGCAATATAGGCTTCGGGCTGATAGTAATCATAATAAGACACAAAATACTCAACGGCGTTGCTTGGAAAAAACTCTTTCATTTCACTGTACAGCTGGGCAGCCAACGTTTTATTGGGTGCCATAATCAGGGCTGGCCGCTTCGTATTTTGAATAATATTGGCCATGGTAAAGGTTTTTCCTGACCCTGTGACACCCAATAAAACCTGATCTCTTTTAGCTTTTTGAAGGCCTTCAGTCAGCTCTTTGATAGCCTGAACCTGATCGCCCATAGGAGCAAAGGGAGCTTTGAGTTGAAACGGAATATCATCATGACGCCCTTCGTCATAAAGTAGGGGGATAACGGCAGTCATGAATCTAAACAATAGAGAGCTTTAGATTTATTGTAACGTTTTTTAAATGAGTTCCATTTTTATTAAGCCTTTAATAGATCAACTTAGATTTTAATTAAATGGAGAGCGGAGCTACAGCGCTATGTGAGGGCGCGCTCCGCTCTCTCGTAAAAGTCCCTTATGCGAGCATTTGTAGTAATAATTTTACGTGCTAAAGCCATAATGATGACGGATGGTTTTTTAGTGGCTTCTGTTAATTTTTTCTGAAATTCGGTCAATATTCCATTCTTGCATCTTTTAGCTCCCATACCGGCCAAAA